>JAJAZK010000587.1 GCA_026785765.1 Rhodoferax sp.
GATCAAAGGCATGATTGTCCAGTCGGGCAATGACGCAACCGTGGCGCTGGCCGAAGGCGTCGGCCGCTCGGAAGAGCGCTTTGTTGAAATGATGAACAACCAGGCCACAGTCCTGGCTATGAAGGGGACCAGTTACCGCAATCCGGAAGGTCTCACCCAGGCCGGTCACGTTACGTCGGCGCGTGACCTCGGGGTGCTTGCAACCCGGCTGATGCGCGACTTTCCCGAGTTCGTCGGTTATTACGCGATCAAGAAATACCGTTATGCGGGCACACCCGCGACCAATGACAGCAATCGCAATTTGTTGTTGTTCCGCGATCCGTCGGTGGACGGGCTGAAGACGGGGTTTACCGATGCCGCGGGCTACTGCATGATCGCAACCGCGCGCCGTGACTTCCCCAATCTGGCCCCTGCTGGAACGGCGCAAGCCGGAGCTGGCAGCCGCCGCCTGCTGTCGATCGTGCTGGGCGCCGCCAGCGAAAATGCGCGCGCCAACGAATCACAGAAGTTGCTCAATTGGGGCTACACGGCTTTTGACGCCGTCAAGCTGTTTGACGCTGGCCAGCCGGTACTGACGCCGGTCGTCTGGAAGGGCACCCAGGGGACGGTGAAGATTGGTCGCCTGCAGCCGGTGATTGTCACCGTCCCGGCTGGACTGGCCGGCAAGGTTACCACCTCGGTTGCCCGTGCCGAGCCGCTGGTGGCTCCGTTTGCGCAGGGGCAGGTGGTGGCCTCACTCAAAGTTTCGATCGGAGACCGGGTGCTGGCAGAGCTGCCCCTGGTGGCGCTGGAAGCGGTGCCGCAAAGCGGGTTTTTCGGTCGCACTTGGGATGCGGTGCGGTTATGGATTCGGTAGCGCGGCGCTGGCCTGGATTTCTGCCGCCCACACTGTTGGCGTGCTGGAATGGCAATGCAGCAACCTTCTTCTGGAGGTAAATGATGGGCAAAAAGCGGATCCTGGTCGGTTTGCCCATTTTTTTGCCTTGCGTCTGCGTCTCTTACGGTCGAGCTCAGGTTGCGCGTCATGGAGACCGCCGATGTGCACATGAACCTGCTGAGTTACGACTGATACCAGCACCAGCCGACCGACCAATACGGCTTGCCACGGACGGCGACGCTGATCCGGGCGGCGCGTGTTGAATCGGCGAACAACATGTTGTTTGACAACGGTGACTTGTTGCAGGGTAGCCCGGGGGGTACGTGGTGGCCAAGGTACGCCCCTTGCAAGAGGGACAGGTCCACCCCGCGTTCAAAATGATGAACCAGCTCGGTTACGATGCCGCCAACATCGGCAACCACGAATTCAATTTCGGGCTGCCGTTTTTGCGCCGCTCTAGAAGTTTCCAATTCAGCTATGAGCCTGAAGGCAGCTTGATTCGGTGACTGTTCGTTGCTCAGGTTGACCGGGTAAAAACTGGCAGTTTACGGCGTTGGGATTGGCTGTTGGTTTTCTTTTCATGGGCCCCTGCCAGGCCGCCGAAGGCACCCCCGGGTCGCGCCTGTATTTCATGCATGACCCCACCTTGCATCTCGTGTGATTTCAGGACGGCAGGTTGGGGTTGCGTCGCACGTTCTCAAGCTTGGCGACGCAACCTTGTTTTGTTGAACATCCCGAACAATTCGACCTTGGCTTTTTGCATCTGTTGTGCCGCGGGCAGATCGGTTTGCGCGTTGGCCTGGGGGGCAATGCCAACAGGGTCACGCCCTTCTTGAACTTGAAGAGGCGCTTGGCGCTGAGGATCGCCAAGCACTCCAGTGGCGTCTTCACATCTTCGTGTTTGTAGCGTTTGACGATCTTGCCCTTTGGCATTCATCACCTCGCTGGCGAACAGGCACGGGCGATGCAGGTTGAGCCAGGGGTTGAACGTCTGCTGGTAGAACGCGTTGATGGGCGCGGCTTATTTTTGCGGGGTGCGACTGTACCCCATATGCTTGCGTACGACGCTGGCGTTCTTGCTCTCGGCCAGCGCGTTGTCGTTGCTCTGGCGTGCGCGTGATTTGGTCTGCTCGATACGCAACTTCTTCAGCAACTGGGCGACTTTGCCATTGATGAATTCCAAGCCGTTGTCGGAATGAAAGCCGAACACCACAAAGGGGAATTGCGAAATGATCAAAAAAGGCCAGCACCGGCAGCAGAAATACCTCGCTGATGCCCTGCACGCAGGCCATGACCTGCTACTGGCTCACACAGTCCACGCAAGTGATGTGGAACATCCCTTGATGCCCACCAGATCGCGCTGGTGCACGGTGTCGATGCGCACAAAGCCGGCGCGCCCATTGGGCCGTGGCGAGCGGCGCCCTCCAATCGGATTAAACACCGGGCGCGTCTGGGTGAAATGCCTGCGCTGGGCCTGGAAGCCGACGCTCTTGCGAAGGTTATACAGGTGCGACACGGAGAGAGCGGCCAAGCGCTCGTAGCGTGCATTCCCATAGACGAACGAGCCATGCGCGTTGCAACCGGTGCACGATGACCGGGCCGCAGACATCCTCGGTGGCGCGGTCCATCTCCACCAGCAATTGGACGTCGATCTCGCTGTACTTGCGTGCAAAGGGTGCCGCCACGGCGCGGTAGCAATTGAATAACAGCGACGTGGCCAGTCGGTTCTCTCGCCAGCGCGCGACCAGCCGGGTGATCTGGGTACGGCTGTAGCCGCTGGTACGCACCTGGCAGGCCCGTACCACGCCGCGTTCAGCCTTGGAGCGCCGGTGGTAGTCTAAGCGCGTGAGAATGCCGCTGATGTGCTTGTAGCGCCGGCTGTCCTGATCTTTCCCTTGTGCCGAGAACTACGCCGGCGCGGTGGTGGCGAGAAATTCCTGCAATTGCGCAATCGTGCGGAGCTGCGATTCGTGCATGTCGATCACCATCCTTTTGATGATCAACCCGGCACGGAATCCAACTCAATTTCGCCATTTCAGGCTCCTTCCTGGTTGGAAACACAGAGTCTTTTCCAGTTCAGGTATGAGCCTGGGGCGGGCTGAGATCGGCGACGCGAAGCGCGTTGATATGTTGCAGAAGACAGCAGTGCAGGCTGGCGGGATGGTGGGTTATTCGAGAGGTACTTCAACGGCTGTTTAGCAAGTAATCGGTCCGGAGCCGATTGCGCGTCAGGTCGTGGGGTCCAAGCCGGGGAGCGGTGGGCAGCCTCGGAACCCCGAAGCGTCAACGAGGGGCGGTGCACACCCTTGTGGTGTGCGCAGCGGGCTTGTCCATTGCGGGCGCGTACTGGCCAGGTGTGCTGTATGCGGGTTTGTCGGCGGACGGTTACGCAACGCTACCCAAGCTGTGCGGGCAGGCACCCGCCAAAACAGCGCGGCGCGCTCCGCGTTGAGTTCCTCGACGGCCTGTATATCGGTGAGGGCTCGCGCCTGGGCGTGAAGGTCTTCAAACGTGATTTCCGGGCGCAGGAAGCTTGCCGCTTCAGACAAGCTGGCCAGCTTGTCCAGCGGCGTCATCGCGTCCCGGGGTCGATACACCCGCTTGATGCGTCCGGGCTTCTTTGGGTCGGCCAACTCGGTGGCGTACAGGCACGGACGGTGAAAGTTCAGGAACGGGTTGAGGTACTCGCGACAAAATGTGTTGAAACGCCCTGCGCGGCGCTGAGGGATGTGTTCGTAGCCGAACGCCTTGCGTACCACTGCGCCGTTCTTGGTCTCGGCCAGTCCGTTGTCGTTGCTTCTCCGGGGCCGGCTGCGGGTGAACTCGATGCGCAGCTTGTCCAGCATTTGAAGCACCGGGTGGCTGATGTACTTGCTGACGTTGTCAGCATGAAAGCCCAATATCTCGAAGGGAAACTGCTCAAGCATTTGCTTGATGACCGGTAGTCGGTGCAGCGAGCTGATGGTGTGTACGCTGGCCACCACCTCCCACTGGGTTTCACAATCCACCGCGTTTATGTGGTGCAGGCCCTTGATGCCGTCCAAATCGCCATGGTGCAAGCTGTCGATACGGATGAAGGCCGGACGACCGTCCGGTTCGGGTGCCTTGCGCACGCCGATTCTGATGGCTTTGGTTGGGCGGGTCTTGGTCAGGACGACGCGTTGATTTCGATAGCCCGTGCTGTTGCACAGTTTGTACAGGTGCGCCACCGAGATCGAGCCCAGGCGAAGAAAACACCCATCAACGAACACATCGCGCTGGCGGCACAACACCAGGATGTGGCCGCGCCAGACAGCGTGCCCATGGCGCGTCCACCTCCACCAGCAACGCCACATCCAACGGTGTGCAGCGCCGCGCAAAGGCGTGCTCGGGGGCGCTGTAGGCCCTGAGCAGCCGCTTGCCCTTCATCCAGCGCGAGATCCGTCGTGTGAGGTGCGCTCGGCTGTAGCCGCTCAGGCGCTGCAGGTTAGCCAGTACCAGCCCTCGGTGCTGGCGGGGTATCCGTCGGTAGTCGAAGCGCCCCAGCACTGACTCAATCCAGGCGTATCGCCCTTGGTCGTCACCACAGCGGCGGAGCTCCAGTGCCTCGGTTCTATTCAATACGCGGCGCACCAGTTCCAGTGTGCGCACTTGCGTTTCGTTCATGTCGACCACCATCCGTTGGAGGCTCGATGCGTTTGTCCAGCGGGCCGCCCATCAGCCCCATAGCCACCATCCCCAAACCTTTCCCAAGCTCATTCCTCATTGGAATCACGGGCTTGGCCCCAACCTCATACGTCTTTGGACAAGGCTGGTGCTTGCGTGGCCTCTGGACCGCTGGTATACTCTAAGGCTTTTCGGAAAATCCGAACAGGTTATCCATTGTCCCCGGCCTAGCGGTCCTTATGGGGTTTGGGTACAGGATTTTCATTCGCAAACGCCAGTGGCGTTTGGTTAACAGGAGGCTTCAGTGCCAACCATCAACCAGTTAGTGCGTCATGGGCGCGAAGTCGAGACGATCAAGTCGAAGAGCCCGGCGATGCAAAATTCGCCGCAGCGTCGCGGGGTGTGTACGCGCGTTTACACGACGACTCCGAAAAAACCAAACTCTGCGTTGCGCAAAGTTGCCAAGGTGCGCCTGACGAATGGGTTTGAAGTAATCTCGTACATCGGCGGTGAAGGCCACAACCTGCAGGAACACTCGGTGGTTTTAGTGCGCGGTGGGCGCGTTAAAGACCTGCCAGGCGTTCGTTATCACATCGTGCGCGGTTCGCTCGACTTGCAGGGCGTCAAGGATCGCAAACAGTCGCGCTCCAAATACGGCGCCAAGCGGCCCAAGAAGGCTTGATTCTCCGGGTCTTGACGGGTCCGGTGTTCCGGCGGCGCTTTGGGGTGCGGTCGCGAACAATCCTGCGCTTGCTCTGGCTGGCAATCACGGGAAGTTTGGTCCGAAACCCGGAATTCTCCGGACGGGTCGAGTAAGTGGGGGTCATATGACTCCTCGAGGTGTCCGCTAAGGGCGCCAACTGAAGCAATGGAGGTGAAAAATGCCACGTCGTCGCGAAATCCCCAAACGTGAAATCTTGCCCGATCCAAAGTTTGGCAATGTTGAACTGTCCAAGTTCATGAATGTGATCATGGAGGGCGGGAAAAAAGCGGTAGCTGAGCGCATCATTTATGGCGCGCTGGAGCAGATCGAACGGAAAAATCCGGGCAAGGATCCGGTTGAGGCCTTCACTATGGCCATCAATAACGTCAAACCCATGGTCGAGGTCAAGTCGCGTCGTGTCGGCGGAGCCAATTACCAGGTTCCGGTCGAAGTGCGTCCGGTGCGCCGCTTGGCGCTGTCGATGCGATGGATCAAGGAAGCTGCCCGCAAGCGTGGCGAGAAATCCATGGCGCTGCGCCTGGCCAACGAATTGATGGAGGCGACTGAGGGTCGCGGCGGCGCAATGAAAAAGCGCGACGAAGTGCACCGCATGGCCGAGGCCAACAAGGCGTTTTCGCACTTCCGCTTCTAAGAAGCGGCGCGCTTGCGCGCTGCTGCGGCGACCGCTTCATGTCTGCGGCGCATACGAATGCCGTACGCAGACCGATTGTGATGTTATGCGGACTGCCGTTCTTTGGCAGCGGGCGGGCATGCAGGTTTCGCAGACAATGCCAAAGCAGCATGGCTGCCTTGGCAATTTGAATTTTCGAGCAACAAAGGATTGATTATGGCTCGCGTTACCCCCATCGAACGTTACCGCAACATTGGCATTTCGGCGCACATCGATGCCGGCAAAACCACCACGACGGAGCGCATTCTGTTTTATACCGGTGTCAATCACAAGATTGGCGAGGTGCACGATGGCGCCGCGACCATGGACTGGATGGAGCAGGAGCAGGAGCGCGGCATAACCATTACATCGGCGGCCACCACCTGCTTCTGGAAAGGCATGGATACGTCACTGCTTGAGCATCGCATCAATATCATTGACACGCCTGGCCACGTCGACTTCACGATTGAAGTGGAGCGCTCGATGCGCGTGCTCGACGGCGCGTGTATGGTTTACTGCGCTGTTGGCGGTGTGCAACCCCAGTCGGAAACTGTCTGGCGCCAAGCCAACAAGTACCGCGTCCCGCGCCTTGCATTTGTGAACAAGATGGACCGTACCGGCGCAAACTTTTTCAAGGTCTATGACCAGATGAAGTTGCGCCTGAAGGCCAACCCGGTCCCCATCGTTATTCCGATTGGCGCTGAGGAGAACTTCACAGGGGTGGTCGATCTGATCAAGATGAAAGCCATCATCTGGGATGAGGCTTCGCAGGGCATGAAATTCGAATACCGCGAGATTCCCGCCGAGTTGCTTGCGTTGGCCAAGGAGTGGCGCGAAAAGATGGTCGAGGCCGCCGCCGAGAGTTCTGAGGAGCTCATGAACAAGTATCTGGAGGAAGGGGACTTGTCTGAGGCCGAGATCACGCTGGGCATCCGCACGCGCACCATCGCCAGTGAAATCCAGCCGATGTTGTGCGGCACCGCGTTCAAAAACAAGGGGGTGCAGCGGATGCTCGACGCTGTGATCGAATTCATGCCCTCTCCGATTGACATTCCGCCGGTCAAAGGCACCGATGAGGACGAAGTACCAGTCACGCGCCGGGCTGACGACGGAGAAAAGTTCTCTGCTTTGGCGTTCAAACTGATGACCGATCCATTTGTCGGTCAGTTGACGTTTGTGCGCGTGTATTCGGGTGTCCTGCAAAAAGGCGACAGCGTGTACAACCCGATTCGCGGCAAGAAGGAGCGCATTGGCCGTATTGTTCAGATGCACGCCAACAACCGCCAAGAGGTCAGCGAGATCCGGGCCGGCGACATCGCGGCATGTGTCGGGCTCAAGGACGTGACCACGGGTGAGACCCTGTGTGATCCGTCGGCGATCGTATTGCTCGAGCGCATGGTGTTCCCGGAGCCGGTGATCACCCAGGCTGTCGAGCCCAAGACCAAAGCCGACCAGGAAAAGATGGGAATCGCATTGCAGCGCTTGGCGCAAGAGGACCCGTCCTTCCGTGTCAAGACCGATGAAGAGTCCGGCCAGACCCTGATTGCAGGTATGGGTGAATTGCACCTTGAGATCATTGTGGACCGCATGAAGCGCGAGTTTGGCGTTGAGGCCAACGTTGGCAAACCCCAGGTGGCGTACCGCGAAACGATCCGCAAGACCGTCGAAGACTCCGAGGGCAAGTTTGTGCGCCAGTCGGGCGGCAAGGGCCAGTACGGCCATGTCGTGCTCAAGATCGAGCCCAACGTTGCCGGCAAGGGATTCGAGTTTGTCGATGCCATCAAGGGCGGCGTGGTGCCACGCGAGTACATTCCGGCCGTCGAAAAAGGCGTTATCGAGGCGCTCACTAGTGGAGTGCTTGCAGGGTACCCGGTGGTGGACGTCAAAGTCACGTTGCACTTCGGTTCGTACCACGATGTGGACTCGAATGAGAACGCCTTCAAGATGGCGGCAATATTCGGCTTCAAGGACGGTTGCCGAAAGGCCAGTCCGGTCATCCTTGAGCCAATGATGGCGGTTGAAGTCGAAACACCGGAAGACTACGCCGGCAACGTGATGGGCGACCTGGCCTCACGGCGCGGCATGGTGCAGGGCATGGACGACATGGTGGGTGGCGGCAAGGCGATCAAGGCTGAGGTGCCACTGTCCGAGATGTTCGGTTATTCGACCACCCTGCGTTCGATGTCGCAGGGACGCGCGACCTATACGATGGAATTCAAGCATTACAGCGAAGCTCCCCGCAACGTGTCCGAGGCCATCATGGCGGCGCGCGCGAAGTAAGCAAGGCGTTTGTCGGGGTGGCCATGCGGGTCCAGAGAGACCGTCGTGGCCACGTCGAATCCTGTCTTCGGTCTTGGCCCTCTCGTGTCAGTGCGAGAAGACATTCAGGCGAGTCCGGAAACATTAAACC
>JAJAZK010000588.1 GCA_026785765.1 Rhodoferax sp.
GATAATGGCCGAAGAAAATCCCTGAAAACAGCCTATGGAGACTGCTGCAATGGAGATGCCATACGACACCGCCCAACCCGAGCGGTCGCAGATCGACGCCCTTGGCGGGGCGGTAGTGTTGGACTTTGGAACCAACTGGTGCGGCTACTGCAAGCGGGCCAGTCCGGCGATTGCCGAGGCGCTCGCTGGACATCCTTCGGTACGGCATATCAAGGTGGAGGACGGCAGCGGACGGCCGCTCGGGCGCTCCTTCGCGGTGCGTTTGTGGCCGACGCTGGTTTTTCTGCGGGACGGGCGCGAGGTAACGCGCCTGGTGCGGCCGGGCGGCGTGGAGCAGGTGGGCGAAGCGCTCGCACAATTGCTCAACGATACGGCGCCCAGGCAGGCTTGAGCTGTAAGGCAAGACGCGGGTCTTCATGCCCTTGTTGGGACATCCCCGAACATGGAAAAATGCAACGCCGTCACGCCAAATGGCGACGAAGGTATCGAATTCGCCTGAGGAGCAGCGTGTCCAATCAACTCACCGGCAAGATCGCCGTCATCACTGGCGCGGCATCGGGCATTGGCCTTGCCAACTTGCGCCTGTTCGTCGAAAGGGGTGGCCGGGTTGTCGCGGCAGCCGTGCAGGAGGATATGGGGCGCACTCTGGAATCGGACTTCCCGGGGGCGGTGATCTTCGCGCGTTGCGATGTAACGGTGCCGCAGCAGATCAAGTCGGCAATAGAACTGGCGGCGAACCGTTTTGGGGGCCTAGACATCCTCTTCAGCAACGCCGGCAGGGGCGGCTCCACCTCCGGTGTGGAAGACTGGGATCTGGAGGGCTGGGACGAAACGCAGACTTTGTTGTTGCGTTCGGTGGCAGCCAGCGCTGCCTCTGCGACACCACACATGAAGGCTCGCGGTGGCGGTTCCATCATCAACACCGCATAGGTGTCAGCCTTGCAAGCCGGTTATGCGCCGATTTGTTACTCGGTTGCCAAGGCCGGTGTGCTGCACTTCACGCGGTTGGCGGCCGCAGAATTGTCGGCCCACCGCATTCGTGTGAATGCCATCGTGCCGGGTTTTATCGCGACCAGTATTTTTGGTGGCGCACTCGGGCTGGATGCAGAAGAATCGCGGCGCATGGCCGACGCGGTGGCGCAACGCAGCGGGGTCTCCAATCCCATAGGGCGCTACGGGTTGCCCTCCGATGTTGCGCAGGCGGCGTTATTTCTGGCCTCTGATGCGTCTGGTTTTGTGACCGGCACACATTTGACCGTGGATGGCGGCATCACCATTGGCCCGCGCCACTCCCGGGATCCGAACACCGGTGGCCCGATACAGCAGTCGCTAGGCATTACCAGGACGCGGGCTGTGGCAGTGCGGGTAGGCTCACGTGTCGCCAAGTTCGGTTGATAGTCCGGTCCAACGCTGCCAAGTCCGAGGCGGTAAATATGGCTGACGCCCGGATTCCTAAGAAACAGCGCGACCGCATGCGCTTGCCGCGCTGAAGGTATTGGACTCAGAGCCCGAACCGGGGTTTGACGCAATCGTGCAAGCTGCGGCACTGATCCCCGGCGTCCCGATTTCCCTGGCAAGTCTGGTTGACACTGAGCGGCAATGGTTCAAGGCCAATCCTGGTTTGCCCGACGTCTGGCCGACAGTGCATGAGTTGGCCTTTTGTTCCCATGCAATTCTGGAAGATGGCCTTTTGTGGTGCCGGGTTCACTGGCGGACTCGCGATTTTCCGACAATGCATTGGTGCTTGGCGAGCCGGAAATCCGTTTTTATGCCGGAGTTCCTTTGCTGTCAAGCACTTGCTTTGTGCGCTTTACCCTGACTTGTTCAGTTGGCACCAACCAAGCCCTGCGCCAGCGCCTCGAACACCACGCGAATCCGCCACAACGTGCGCAGTTCGCGGTGGCTTACCAGCCAGATCGGGAAGCGCACCGGTAACACGTCGTCGAGCACGCGGACGATACCTGGAGTGTCGAGGGCGATCTCATCCATCATCACGCCGATGCCCAGGCCCTGACGCACCAGCGCCCAGTGAGCGACCGAATGATCCGCGTAGCAACTGAAGTTCGCCTCGGTCAGGGTCAGGCCGTGCTGGCACAGAAAGCTCAGGAACTCGCCAGAGCGGTCAGCACCCACGAACGGTAGATGGGCAGCTTCTTCGGCACGGCGCGGATGGCCGTGGGCCTTCACCCAGTCCTCTGACGCATAGAAATTTGCTGCAGCCTCGCGAATTAACCGGGCGATGAGGTCCGGCTGCTCCGGCTTTACGTGGCGAATGGCAATGTCGGCCTCGCGGCGCTGCAGGTCGCTCAGCGCATTGGACGAGATCACCTCAATCGCAATTCCGGGCTCTTGTTCGCGCAGCTGCCGCACCAACGGGGGCAGCAAGTGGGCGGCCACCGCGTCGCTTGCCGAGACCGATACCACGCCGCCCACGGCCAGCGATCTGCCGGTGGCCGCCAGGCTCAGGGCCTTGGCGGCTGATCCCATGGCGCGCGCGTGTTCCAGCAGGTCCAGCCCCGTAGGCGTCAGCGCCATTGCCTTGCCCACGCGCTCAAACAGGGTCACGCCCATGCTCTGTTCAATGGCTGCCACTTGGCGGCTCAGAGTAGGCTGGGTCAAGCCCAGCTTGCGGGCCGCCGCCGACAGCGAGCCCAGCTCGGCGGTTTCGAGAAACGCCTTCAACTGATTCCAGTCGAGTTTATTCATACGTAAATGTATATGTTGGCTGCAATTTTCCGCAATTCCCTGTGGCGTTATGCATGGGTATCATTCGACGCCTCAACACTAAATGACTTTTGTCCTTATCACATGCCGTCCCCCGCAATTGCTCCACTCGCCGACGCGACGCGCCTTTCTGAGATGAGCGCGTCATCTGTCCGCAAAGCTTTGTTCTGGGACCGCGTCGCGCGCAAGTACGCAGCAGACCCGATAGCCGACCTGGAAGGCTACGAGACCACGCTGCGGCGTGTTCAAGGTCTGCTTTCTGCGAGAGACGACGTGCTGGAGATCGGCTGTGGCACCGGCTCCACTGCGCTCCGCCTGGCGCCCTTTATCCGGCACCTGCGGGCGACCGACCTCTCGGCCGCAATGATCGCCATTGCCCGGGAAAAGCTGGCGGCTCAGCCGATGCCGCAACTGGACTTTTTGGTGGCCGACGCCGATGCGCCTGGATTCGGGCAAAGCGCCTACGACGTGGCGTTGGCCTTCAACTTGCTCCACTTGGTGAGCGATGTCGACCGTACGCTGGCGCTCGCA
>JAJAZK010000589.1 GCA_026785765.1 Rhodoferax sp.
ACCAAGCGCAAGGTGGCCGAGGAACAGCTGCGCCAGAGCGCGCAGCGCACGCGCCGACTGTTGCGTGCCGCCACTGTAGGGCTGTGGGAATGGAATCTGTTGACCGACGCGGTGTATTTTTCGCCTGAGTGGAAGCGGCAACTCGGATTCGCCGATGACGAGATTGTCAATCGTTTCGAAGAATGGCAAAAGCGCGTTCACCCGGAGGACGTCGCGCGCGCACTGGCTGCGGTCGATGATTTTCGAAATGGCCGCGTGCGGCGTTACAGCGTGGAAATTCGCATGCTCCATCGCGACGGCTTCTGGCGCTGGATCCTCGGTGAAGCCGACCTCGAACGCAACGAAAAGGGCGAGCCGGTGATGATGATGGGCAGCCAGATCGACATCACTGAGCGCAAGCACGCCGAGCTGGCGCTTGCCGCTTCGGAATTGTTTGCCAAAGCCACCGTCGACGCCGTTACAGCGCACATTTGCGTATTGGACAGAACCGGCAAAATAGTGACGGTCAACCAGGCATGGCGCGATATTTTCGATAAAAACCATGCACAAGAGGAAAAGCTGAATTACTACGTCGGCACCAATTATCTGGAGATTTGCGCATCCGCAAGCGGCGCCGATGCAGATGCAGCGACATCGATGGCCAAAGGCATCCGCAGTGTGATGGAGGGCCGGTGTGATGAATTCACGCTTGAATACCGTTGCGATTCCAGCACGGCACAGCGCTGGTTCGTGGCGAGCGTGACGCGCTTTCACGGCGATAGCGGCAATATCCTTGTGGCGCATGAGGACCTTACCGCGCGCAAGTTATCTGAAACGGCGCTGCGCGAAGAGAAAGACCGCATCGCGAGCATTGTCGATTCGGCAATGGATGCCATCGTCACGGTGGATGACCAGCAGCGCATTCTTGTGTTCAACGAAGCCGCAGAACAGATGTTTGGCTGCAAGGCCGAAGATGCCATGGGCCAGACACTTGATCGCCTCTTGCCCCAGCGCTGCCGGCAGGCCCATGCCAGCCACATCCGCGATTTTGGCAATTCAGGTGTGAGCAAGCGCGCAATGGGGCAGGCAGGGATCGTCAGGGCTATGCGCTTCGACGGCACGGAGTTTCCGATCGAGGCATCGATCTCGCGGGTGATGGTGGGCGGGCGCACACAGTTTACGGTGGTGCTGCGCGACATCAGCTTGCGTACAAGCCTCGAAGCGCAATTGCGTGAGTCCCAGAAGATGGAAGCCATGGGCACCCTGGCGGGAGGAATTGCACACGACTTCAACAACATCGTGGCGGCCATTCTGGGCAACGCAGGTCTTGCCAGCAAAGAGATTGGGACGGCGGATGATCGAGCCCGCTTGCGCGTGAACGAGATAACCAAGGCTGCCGCGCGCGCCAGGAGCCTGATCGAGCAGATCCTGACGTTCAGTCGGCGCCAGCCACACAGCATGCAGCAAGTGAGCCTGCAGCCACTCGTGCACGAGGCACTTGCCCTGCTTCGGGCGACACTTCCAGCGGCTGTGCAACTGCACCACGACCTGGCCGTGCAAGCACTGGTCGTGGTCGGCAATGCCACCCAGATCGAGCAGGTGGTGCTCAATCTTTGTACCAACGCCTGGCAAGCTGGCGCCGGGGAGATCTGGATCAAGCTGGAACAAAGGGCGGTTGACCTGGCCGATGATGCGCATGTGCTGCTCGGCGTGCCCCTGGGCCATTACGCTTGTCTGGCGGTACGCGATAACGGCTCGGGCATGGATGAGGGTACCCAGGCGAGAATTTTCGAGCCCTTTTTCACCAGCAAAGCCATCGGGCAAGGGACCGGACTGGGGTTGTCTGTGGTGCATGGCATCGTCACGCAGCACCGGGGGACGATCACCGTTCAGTCGCAGCGGGGCGCGGGCAGCACATTCATGGTCTTGCTGCCGCTGGTGCTGGCTGATGCACCAGTCAAGACGCTGGGGGTGGTGCCGGCGCCGAGCCCGGTCCCGGCCGGGCGCGGGCAGCATATCGTGTATGTGGACGACGACGAGTCGATACTGTTTTTGGCCAAAAGCATTCTGGAGAATTCGGGCTACCGGGTGACCTATTGCATGAGTGGGGAGTTGGCCTTGGAGGCCATCACCGAGATTGGGGGCGCCATCGACCTGCTGGTGACCGACTACAACCTGACGGGGATGTCCGGCCTGGACCTGGTCCGCAAGGTACGCGAACAGGGCCACGGCATGGCCGCGGTTATCACCTCCGGATTCGTGACCAGGGAACTGCTGGATGGGGGCAGCAGGCTAAAGGCCGTCGAGGTGGTATCGAAACCGGACACGATGGCTGAGCTGCGCGGCCTGATTGATCGGTTGCTGCGCGAATCGGGCGTCTGGTAACTGCCCTCAACCGCGGTCTGGTGGAGACGCTGGATGACCTGGACGTAGCGATCGCAGAGGCGCAAGGCCTTTTTCAACCGGCAAGCCTGAACGTGGAGTTGAGACCCCGATCAAGCCTTGGCGGGCACCACGCTCAAGCGCAACCCGACGGCATGCAATACCTTGTGCACCGTTGTCAATGTTGGGTTGCCAC
>JAJAZK010000590.1 GCA_026785765.1 Rhodoferax sp.
GCAATTCGCCGATCGGAAACAGCGTTCTGGAAAGCTGGCCCTGGTTCAGCCGGTGCAGGAAGTAGCTCTGGTCCTTGCTGGCGTCGGATCCTTTGAGGAGCTCGTGGCGACCGCTCTGTTTGTTGCGCCGAACCCGGGCGTAATGTCCGGTCGCAATCCTGTTCGCGCCCAACCGTAACGCGTGGTCCAGAAACGCTCTGAACTTGATTTCGGCGTTACACAGGATGTCGGGGTTGGGCGTACGGCCAGCCTGGTATTCCCGTAGAAACTCGGTAAACACCCGGTCTCGGTACTCAGCCGCGAAATTCACATGCTCAATTTCGATGCCAATCACATCGGCAACTGCTGCGGCGTCGACAAAATCTACATTGGAAGAGCAGTATTCAGAGCTGTCGTCTTCTTCCCAGTTTTTCATAAAGATACCGAGGACGTCAAACCCCTGCTTTTTCAGCAGCCAGGCCGTGACCGCAGAGTCCACACCACCACTCAAGCCAACAACGATGCGTTCTTTTGCCATCGGAAGGATTATCCCCGCTTGGACGCGGCGACGCTCGTGGTGGGAAAGGCGGTCGGCGGAAGCGGGGTTCTGACCGCCGCTGCGGCGAGGGCCGGTCAGCTCTTGACTAACAGCGAGTTTCCCAGGGCAAAGATGGAGTTCGGTGCAGTAGTGGGAGCCGTGTCGAACTTTGCTTTGCGGAAAACACCTTGGCGCGTCGGCTTGCGCGGTTGCACCGCGACGCCCTTGGCGATCTGCTCGGCAACCAGACTGCGCAGCGTAATTGACTGCATGTAGTCCACCAGACGTGAACTCAGCGCATCCCACAGTGCCTGCGTCATGTCGCGGTTCGCAATCTGATTCTCTGCGCTTTCGGCCACCCCCGTGTTGCCAGCCGTGCCTTCGATTGCAATGACGATGTCGGCAACAGTGACAGACTCGCCACGGTGGCCCAGGGTGTACCCTCCACCCGGTCCGCGGGTGCTTTCGACGACGCCATCCTGTCGCAGTTTGCTGAACATCTGCTCCAGGTAAGACAGCGAGATTTGCTGGCGCTGGGCGATTGCCGACAGCGGAACCGGGCCTGTGCGCTGGTTCAACGCCAAATCGATCATTGCAGTGACGGCAAACCGGCCTTTCGTACTGAGTCGCATTTTTGAGTCTCCTTGTGATGCCACCATCAGGTGACAGGACGAAATGTAGGGTTGTTATCACTTCGCGTAAACCCGCCTTTCAGGTAATTTAACTTCGTATTTAGCGAACAAAACGAGATCGCCCGCTTGGGTTCGCGGGACGAACTTCAAACATTTGCACAAACTTTGTGTGACGGCAAAAGTTTGCGGTGTGATACGCGCAATTGAGCCGCATCACATTAACCGGCAGACTTTACAAGGCCGGATCGGGCTTCTGTACGAGCTTATTTTCCAAAGGAGTTCCAGCAAGAGTGGGCACATACTTTACTTGGATGACGGCAAGTGTCTGCAGCTGTGCTCGGTGGAACAGATGATTGACCGGAGTGCTCAAGCCGGGATCGCTTTGCCGGAGTCCCATTGCGCTAAACGGCTACTTAACTTCCGGGTCGGCGTGCCGTATTCAACCCGTCATGGAGTTGGAGCGAGGGCCCGGAGCACAGGTTGGCGTCAAGGAATTCGGGCGCATGGATGAACTTAAGCAAGTAGTTGAGTGTGTTCACCTGATTTGATGGTCTGATTTTCACTATTGGCGATGGTTCTGAGGCGAAGCCGGTGACGGTGGGACGCAGCGATGGTGACTGATGCCGTTCGATTTGGTGATGGCGATTGTCAGAACGGCACATCGTCATCCGAAGGCGGGGGATCGGGTTGGCACATTTCGCGTTTGGATCGATTGGCGTAATAGCGGTGAAGCTGATGGAAGTAGCGGGACTCGAAGCACGCCACGGCGTTGTGCAAGAACTCCAGGATATCGACCACGGCCTGATCGGACAGGGGAGGCAGCGCGATGCGAATGGGGCGGGTACGGTGTGTCATGGTGTGGCTGCGGTTCATCAGCGTTTCGGTGAGGCACGCCGTGCAGTGGCGGCCGTCGGCTGGGCGAAGATTTCCAGGTAGAGCTTCTCGTCGAGCACGGGCAACTCGCTTTGTGCGGCCGCGGCCAGGAGCTCGGCGGCCAGCGTGGTCATGATGCGGAAGTTGCCCGCGGCGTGATCACACAGGGTTTGGCGCAGTTGTACTGTCATCAAGCCGGGGTTGCCAGCGCCGGCGAGCAAGTGCTCCAGGCAGCCGAGCAACTCCTCGCGGCTGGCGTGTTCGGTGGCCAGCCGGGTACGGATGCGCGAACCCATCGGTATCAACTCTTCGCGGCGCAGTTTCTCGATCAAACGGGCGTCACCGGCGATCACCACGCACAGGAGCGACCGGGAGTCGAATTTGGCGCTGGAGAGTAGCCGCAGTTCGCACAGCACGGCCGGACTCATCTCCTGGGCCTCATCGATGAGCAGCACGCAGCGCCGGCGCGTGCTGTGCAGGTGGGCCAGCCAGGCTTCACGCAAGACCTTGAAGCCGGCCCAGCGATTGTGGGGTCGCAAGGACACACCGAAGATGTCGCCCATCTCGCGGTAGAAGTCGGCCAGGTTGCTCTGCGGATGGTGGATGGCCGCCACGGTGGGGTCGCTCACGCGCGACAGGCGATCTGAGAGCAGGCGCAGCGCCACGCTCTTGCCCGATCCGGGGTCTCCATGGATCATGGCAAAGCCGCCTTCGCGGATCTGGGCGTTCTCGATGCGCCAGCAGAAGTTCTCCACGCGCGCGGGGACGTAGATGGCCTCGGTGGGCAACTCCTGGGAGAAGGGATTCCATTTGAGCCCGTACAGGGCCAGCAGTTTGTGGTTCATGGGTTGTTGTCCTGTTCGCACAGGGGAGTTGGCGGAGTCGGGGGTGATGGCAGAGGTGGCGCAGATGGGTCAGACAGATAGGCTGGCGGCAAGCCGGTGGCGGCGTAGTCGGCCAGCAACTGGCGCAGCAGCGGTGCGATGCCCCCGGGTGTTGGGGCTGCGGTGTCGCTGGCCAGACGGCTCAAGGCGCGGCGCTGGCCATCGGCGTTGGCCGACTTGTCCAGCGGATGCACGGCGCAAAGAACCGCGCCGGTGCGCGCATCGACCAGGTCGACCCGGCTCAAATCCCAGCGGGCATAGCGCAACTGAACGTTGGCCAACTGGCGGTACTGGGCCGGTATCTCGAAGCGCTGCCCGGCCAGACTGAGCGTACCGTCCGAGCGGCGCTGGCGGCGTGTCACCTCGATGCGAAACGCCTGTGCCAAGGCCGCCGTGCCCGGGCACTCGCGCGCAACGTTGGGGCTGCTGAGGTAGCGCTCAAGCGGCGTGGTGCCGATCTCCGAATGGTGGGTGCGGTGGTACTCCTGCTCCACCCAGGCCTGGGTGGCCTGGTTGAGCAACTCCAGCGTCAAGGCACGCTCGCCTTCGAGCATGGCCATCAGGCGGCCTTCGACACGGCCCCAGAAGGATTCCTGCTTGGCGTTTTGGTAGGGTGAGTAGGGCAAGGTGGTCTGGTGCACGATGCCCAGGCCGGCCAGCCCGCTTGAGGTCTCATCGGCCAGCATCGCCGCACCGTTGTCGGTCATCAGCGCCCTGGGTAATCAGCAGGACTGGGTAATGCGCAGGAAGGCTATCGAACACCAATCTCGTGGGCATTGAGCAATATTTTGCTGCGCATTATTTTCTCGATGTCATCCTTGTCTCGGGACTCAACCCGCCAAGGAGATACGTAATGTCAGAAGCTATACCGCAGCGCAAAGCGCTGCTTGCGAAGTTCAAAGAACATGTCACTCAGAAACGGTACGGTTCAAGTACTGTTGGAGCCTATGCCGCCGTAGCCGACCGCTTCCTCGGGTACCTTTCAAACCAGAAGGTGCCGATCCGAGAGGTGCGCACGGAGCATGTGACGGCATTCATTGGTTGTGAGCTGCGTCGATTTTCCCGACGCCACGGCCACCCGCCAGCCTCTGTTGACGATTTCCGTTCGCGGCACGCCTCCGGCATCCGACGGTTGCTATGGTGGATCAACGGGGAATTGCCTTCTGGCGCCGCACCCAGATGCCCGTTCGAAGTGTTCTCGCACGCGCTGTGCAACGAGTACGCGCAATGGCTCGACGCGGAACGCGGATTGGCCACCGAATCGGTCGACGGGCTGGTCGGCGAGGCACGCCGCTTCTTGGCGTGGTATGGCGGCCGCAGGAGTACAAACAGCCTCTCGGCTATCGCGGTCGCGGATATCGACGCCTATCAGCAAGAGCGTGCCTCGTCGCTACGGCGCGTCTCGCGCAAGGCTGTTGCGCAGCAGTTGCGCTGCTTTCTGGGCTTTGCACATGCCACCGGCAGAACCGAGCGTGACCTCGCGTCCAGCGTGACATCGCCAATGCTGTACGCACTCGAGTCGATCCCCTCCTGCCTGCGCGTCCAGGAGATCCGTGGCGTGGTGGATGCCACCCGCAAGGACCACTCCCCGAAGGGTCTGCGTGACTACGCCATCTTGCTGCTGCTCTCTACCTATGGACTGCGAGCCGGCGAGATCACTCGGCTGAAGTTGGACGACATCAACTGGCGCGCCGATCGCATCTGTGTTCGCCATACCAAGACAGCAGCACAATCGCTTCTTCCCCTGCTGCCCGCAGTGGGCGACGCATTACTCGCGTACCTGCGTCGAGGTCGACCCCAGACCGACGCCCGAGAGATTTTCATTCGCACCGTGGCTCCATATGGGGGCCTTGCCAGTGGATCGAGTCTCTACACGACGGTACGAGGGAGGCTTGACGCAGCTAACGTGCACCCCGTTGGCAAGCGGGGACCACATGCCTTCCGACACGCACGTGCCGTCAGTCTGCTTCGCGCGGGCGTATCCCATAAGGTCATCGGCGATGTACTTGGTCACCGATCGGCAGCATCTACAACACCGTACTTGAAACTTGCCACCGAAGATCTGCGTGACGTCGCGCTGGACATCCCGATGCGCACCTCGGAGGTGCAGTCATGATCGCCTGGCCTGAAGACAACGGCGACGCCATCGAACGTCATGTGCGGCAACTTCGCCCGCGTAGTCTGGGCACCGTCAGGGTCTACCGATGCATCTTGCTGGGCTTCCAGCGATTCGTGCAACAGTCCGGTTGTGTCACTGCAATCAACTCAGCAACAATTGAAGCATGGTTGCGTGACCGTACCAAGCGTTGGCCAATGCATCTCGTGCTCCATCGTGCACGAATTGTCGACCGGTTTCTGGACTTTCTTGCATCCGAGGAATCAATCCCGCACAACCCATTCGAACAGCTTCGAGTCCGCTACGGTCAGCGCGCTGGAACGCCCATCGTGCGGGCACTGCTTGCGGCCGATTGCGCGCAGGCACTTGAGGCACAGCGACCGGTGCCACGGTTCGCCAGCTTCCTTGGCTCCTTTATGCGCGAACACGTCGAGCGCATGCAGGCCATTGGCTACCGATACGCAACTCAGACGGCGCGCTTCCTGCGCTTTGACAGATTCCTTCAAGGTCGTCCCGATCTTGCGGATCAGTCTCCAGCAGTCTTACTACAACAATGGGCGGCCGAATCACCGACATTGAACCACGCCTGCGAGTGCCAGCACGTTGGTCGCAGTCTTGCCAAGGCCCGGCGACGCCTGGATCCGAGCGTTGAACTGCCCCAGCCCGACCGTCACCTGACTCGTCAACTCGCACAGCAACGGCGCCGCCCGTACATCTATACGCCCCAAGAGGTTCGCCTCCTACTTGACACCGCTCTCAAGTTTCCCTCACCACGTTCGCCGCTGCGACCGTTCACGCTACACACGATGATCGTGCTAGCTTATTGCGCCGGACTGCGCCTGGGTGAATTTGTGCGGCTCACCTTGAATGACGTCCATCTGGACGTGGGCGAGATTTCAATTTGCGGGACCAAGTTCTTCAAGTCCAGAACGCTGCCGCTGACCGACAGCGTGATGGCCGCCTTGCGCGAATATTTGGAACTAAGGCGGCGCGCAGGAGCCTCTCAGGACGAATCGAGCGGTCTGTTCTGGCGCGGGCCGGACGCCGCGGCAAGCTATTCGTACGTGATGACCGAGCACCTTCTTGTGAGCGTACTGCGCCGTGCAGGCTTGAAGCCGGAGACGGGGCGTGTCGGACCACGCGTACATGATCTTCGACATGCCTTCGTCGTCAATCGTATGTTGGAGTGGTACCGCAATGGAATTAACCCCCAGGCGCGTCTGCCCTATCTCGCTACCTATCTCGGTCACAAGGACATCAACTCGACGCTCGTCTATCTGACCATCACGCAGGAGCTTCTGCAGCAAGCAAGCGAGCGTTTTCGGGCCTTCGCGGCGCACGCCACTGAAGGGGACCCCAAATGAAGCAGACCGATCCCTTTCCCGGACTGCTTCATGCCTTCTTCTACGAGCGGCTTGTGCAGCAACGCAACGTCTCCGCCCATACGGTACGCTCCTATCGCGATACCTGGCGGCTATTCCTTCGCTTCGTCGCCGCGCGCCACAAGCGCGCCGTTGCCCAGCTCACGCTGACCGAGCTCACCGCGACCGAGGTTGCCACCTTCTTGCAGCACAGTGAGGACGAGCGCAAGGTCTCGATCGGCACGCGCAACTGTCGGCTCGCGGCGTTACGCAGCTTTTACAAATTCGCCGCCGAACGCGAACCATCGGCCATCTCCCAGTGCGCCAAGGTGCTGCACATCCCGACCAAGAAGACCATCAAGCCCGCATCGTGCTACCTCGAACCGAGCGAGATTGAGGCCATTCTTGACCAGCCCGATCGCAAGAGCCTGGAGGGCCAGCGAGACCACGCGCTGCTGTCCTTCCTCTACAACACCGGCGCTCGCATTCAGGAAGCGCTCGATGTTTGCCCGGCGGCGATCCGCTTTGATGCGCCGTTGTGCGTGCGCCTGTTGGGCAAGGGTCGCAAGGAGCGCATCTGCCCGCTATGGCCAGAGACCATCGCGCTGCTCACGGCGCTACTCAAACGACAACCACGCCCAGACGATGAACCGCTGTTTGTGAACCGCTACGGCGCGCCGATTGGCGCCTCGGGTGTGCGCTTCAAGCTTACGCAATATGTCCAGGCCGCCGCACGAACAGCGCCGACACTGTCGTCAAAGAAGGTAACACCGCATCAATTCAGGCACGCAACCGCAGTTCACCTGGTCGCTGCGGGAGTCGACGTGACGGTGATTCGTAGCTGGCTCGGACATGCTCACCTCGATACCACCAACCACTACGCTCAAGCCAACTTGGAGACCAAGCGGAAAGCTCTCGAGCGGCTCGACCCATCGTCAACAATCAAGAAGCCGCCTCGCTGGCGGCGCGATGCGAGTGTACTTGCCTGGCTCGATTCGCTCTGAAGAAGCAAGGAAATAATCAGCAGGAACGGCCCGCCCACGACACATATCTGCATGGGGCGCTCAACACCTTCCTGCGCATTACCCAGTCCGGATGATTACCCAGATTATCGCGAGCTCCCGATAACCTGGGAAAACCGCGCTTCATGAAGGCCTGGCACAGGCCGTGCACCAGGCTGTGTGCCGTCTCATCAAGGTACCACTGCAGGTGACAGACCAGGCGCGAGCGGTCATCGATCACGCCCAACAGGTACGGTTTGACCCACTCCCCTTGCGCGGTCACGACACGGCGCGATCCGTGGTGGAAATCGAGGTGCCACAGTGCGCTGACATGATCGACCTCGAAGCTGCGCACTTCCAGATGTTCGAGCCGCTCGCGCGCGGCCAATGCACCCTCGGTGGCGCGTTGGGGCCGGGCCTGTCGGAACATCCCCTGAGCCAGGAGGTAGCGCCGTATCGTGGGGTACGACGGCAGTGGGGTTGTGGTGGTGGCAAGCACGACGCGCAGGTTGTCCACATGCAGTTGCATCGTCCACCCGGGGTGTTCGCGGTACTGTGCTGCGAGAGCATCGATGACCGCAGGTGTCAGGCTGGGGAATCGCCCCACGTCGTCTCGCAGGCGGTTCTTCAACGCCGCCACCGGGTCCGATGCGCGTCGGGCGGCGTAGTACCAGCGCTGCAGCGTGGAGACGCCAAAGCGCACGTCCAGACCGCTCAAAGGATGGCGCCACACCTTGGCGCACAGCACCACCAGCGCGCCTTGCAGCTCGCCTGGCCCGGGCGGGGCGGCCAGCAACGCTCCGATGATGGAGAAGCGCAAACGCGCCCACCGATCGCGTTGCGACGGATCGTTCGTGACAGTCAAGCAGGTCTCCCAAGAAGGCGGCACCGAGGGCACCACGGCTTGAGGGGGAGACTACAAAGCCGGATCGGGTTTGACCATACGCATCCTCTGCGGGTGATCAGCGGCCCTTCGTGAGCGTGCGCAAAGAGCCCGTCAGGGGCGACAGGAAGACCAGCATTCGCAGCAGTGATGGGGCCGGCTCGCCGGTGAAACACGCAAGCAACGACGTGGGCATCCCAGCGGTCACGACCGGCGGCATGAAGCGCGCGCACGCACCTCGCCACAGTACGGTCAGGGGAAATAGCTCCTTCCACCAGCACCGCCAACGCGCCAGGGTGCGAACCGGTACATCGAGCAGGCCCGCCAGGCGGCTGGCCGCTGGTGGGGGGGGCGCGCGGCGGCGGGCGCCCCCCCCCCCCCCCCCCCCCCCCACAACACCCGCGGCCCGCCCCCCCCCCCACCACCACAGGAGGGGGGGGGGGGGCACCCC
>JAJAZK010000591.1 GCA_026785765.1 Rhodoferax sp.
ACATCGACACCGGCGACCACCCGGTAACCCTGGGGCGTGCACACCTGGTAGGTGTGGATCCAGCGATCATGCGCGTAGGCCTGCAGGACCGGTTGCCCGTTATTGTGTTCGTCCGGGCGTTGCAGGCGCTGGGCGATCCAGGCCTCAGGGTCGTCTGCAGGCTGTGCCAGCATGCCCATGTCGAGTAAGCGGCGCAAGACGGATTCCAGCGATTCGCCGGTCGTGCCATCCTTGAACAGGCCGGGGAACAATTCTCCCAGGCAACGGTTGCGGATTACCTGGCGGTCTTGCTGATCGTAGATGGCGATGCCGATAGGCAAGGCGTCGAGTGCAGAGATCAACAGCTCACGGGTCCGGTTCGCGTACAGCAGCGCCTTTTCCATGGACTGGTTATGCTCGACTGCGCGTTTGGCCTCCAAACTGCGGTGGCGCAGTTGGCTCTGGGTGGCCTGGATGCTCAGCAGCAGCATGACCATGGCACCAGCCCAGAGCACGATGCCAATGCAGCCGATGATCAGGGGCGTGATCCCGGACTGAACCTGGTACGCCCAAACCCATGCCAGCGCCTCCAGCAGCAAACCGACCAGTGTCAGCCAGGCAGCGGGTCGGGGACTGAGTGCTGCTGGGCGATGGGCCATGGTTGATGCTGAAATCCGCAGTGTTGGCAGGTCACCGGAATTGTGCCGCGCAGCGGCGCACGCGTGGCGCACATAAGTTACCTGTTTTGGTGACAGTTCGCCGCATCGGATGGCTGCTCGGCATGCCTTGGTTCGCTCGGCTTCAAACTCGGCTTGCGCTTGCTGTGCAGTGACGGTCTGCCACGTCCGACAGGCGGCACTTGACACGGTTGATAAGATGAACGCGCTGAAAAATGCCGGTTTTCGGTTATTTGCGACGGTAAATTTTTTGTATGACGGTGATGGCAATACTGCTGGGAACTCTTGCAGCCGGGATTGGCAGTGTCTGGATCGCGGCGCTGCTGAGTTTTGGAGTTCTGGCGCGTTACACCCAGCATATGTTGAGTCTGGCGGCTGGCGCACTGCTGGCCACAGCCTTCATGCATTTATTGCCGGAGGCCTTTGAGAGCCAGTCCAGCGCGCACGACTTGTTCGTGGCATTGCTACTCGGCTTGGTTTTTTTCTTTCTGCTCGACAAGGCGGAGTTGTGGCACCACGGGCACGAACACCACCATCCCCATGCGCCAGACAACGACCAGCAGCACGCGCATGGGGCGGCTGATAGCCAAACCCACCACCGGCACGGTAATGCGGGTGTTGCTGGTGCCAAGGGCGCAGGTGGTTGGGCCGTGCTGGCAGGGGACAGCGTGCATTGTTTTGGTGACGGTATCCTGATCGCCGCCGCTTTTGTCGCTGATCTCCGTCTGGGCGTGATTGCATCGTTGGCGGTACTGGTGCATGAAGTTCCGCACCATATGGGAGATCTGCTGGTATTGCGCGCGGGCTCCAGTAATCGCCAGGCGGCGCTGGTCAAGGTTTCCAT
Source organism: Rhodoferax sp. (assembly GCA_026785765.1). Lineage (GTDB taxonomy): Bacteria > Pseudomonadota > Gammaproteobacteria > Burkholderiales > Burkholderiaceae_C > CAISIP01. The sequence continues at coordinate 1,501 of JAJAZK010000591.1, forward strand.
GGCCGGGGCTGTGACCGCCATTGGCGGCCTGGCCGGTTTTTGGCTGGTCGACCGGTTACAGGACTACCTGCCGTTTTTTCTGGTGATTGCCAGCAGCAGTTTTGTCTATGTGGCGTTGGCGGACCTGATACCGCAATTGCAGACGCGGCTGAGCGCGCGCCAGACGGCGGCGCAGATTGGCTGGTTGCTGGTGGGCATTGGCCTGGTGACCATCGTGAGCGGACTGGCCCACGCGCAACATTGAGTGTGCGTCGTCGGCGCGGGCGGCAGGCGCATCGTGGAGGGTTGCACGCAGTGGAGACCTGCCGGGTTGTCTCGTCCAGGCGGTATTGCTGCGGGCGCAGGTGTACCTTCGGCAATCGATGCCGCTGGGCTAGCGCGTCGGGCGTCCACGCCGGGCCGACTCCAATCGCGCAGATGGGTTTTGTTGTGCGCCATGGGACTGGCGTGACCACCTGATTGGTGCGCGTGCCACAGAGTCACGCGTTGCGGCCACAGTCGTCGTGCCACTCGCATGGTGTACCAAACTCATCATCTGCGCGAGTGCGCAAGCGCCACGGCGCGGACGCCCGGCGCGCCGGCCAACCAGCTTTTGGAGCCGAAGGTGGGACGCAGACCAGCCAGGCACGCAATCGTCTGGAAGGCGCAGAGAGTTCAGTCCCTGCACGAGTGCCGCACCAGACTAGCGGACATCGCCCCACGTGAAAAGATCCCTGGCCAAGGCCAGTCTGCGGCGACTGGAAAAGTGTCGCGGCTGGCCGTTGACCGGGTCGGTGAATTCAAGGGACTCGGCGAGCAGTTGCAGTGGTCGCGTGGTGTCAGTGCTGCCCTCGGGCGTCAACACCGGGTAGATCCCGTCCTGGGCGATGGGAATTCCCAGACTGGCCATGTGGACCCGCAACTGGTGGCGGTGCCCTGTCACCGGTTGCAGACTATATAGTCCCAACCCGTTGGCCCGTTGCAGCAGTGTGATATGGGTGCTGGTGTTGGGCGGGCCAGCTACCTCGCATTGCTGCATGAAGTGGCTTGACGCCGCGATCCGGCTGCTGTGCAGCATGGGCAGTTGCAGGTCCGCTCGCCATAGGGCGACCGCCAGGTAGGACTTGCGGATGCGGTGTTCACGAAACAGTGCCTGATAGTCCTTGCGCGTGTCTGGCCGGACGGAAAACAGCACCAGCCCGGCGGTGTCCCGGTCGATCCGGTGGATCGGCACCAGCGTGTCGATGGCCAGCTGGCGTTTAAGCCGCACCAGCGCGGTTTCCTGCAGGTAGTCGCCCGACGGCACGACTGGCAGGAAATGCGGCTTGTCCATCACCACCAGATGCTCGTCCTGGAACAACAGCTCATACTCAAACGGAATTCGCACCTCATCTGGCACATGGCGGTAATAGTACAAGCGCAGCGGCGATTGGAAGGGCCGCTGTTCGGTGACGGGAACACCCCGCTCGTCGATCACTTCGCCCGCGGCCATGCGGTGCAGCCACACTTCGCGCGGTTGTGCTGGAAAACGTTGCACCAAAAAGTCGGTGATCGTCGCCCACGGCCCGGCAACCACCGCCACGCAGCTCGGCCCGCCCCC
>JAJAZK010000592.1 GCA_026785765.1 Rhodoferax sp.
CGCATCGTTGGTCGCAGCCGCAGTTCCAAGGTGCACGCTGGGTACAGTTTGGGCGCTGGCTGGCAAACACAACGCAAGTGCAGCCAGCACAGCGCCGATGGACAATACTTTCATATGCTGACTCCCGGTGGAAGAGGACGCGCGGAACAAGCCCAGGCCGAAACCCGCAACAGATTGTTTCGAGTTGGTAGCAGCGCAATAGTTCCAACCGGCGGCAGGCTAATGAGCCCTGGACGGAGGTCGGCTGGTTGAGGCTGGCGGCGGCTGCACCCCGTACAAACGTCGGCAAACCGCTTGCTCCGGCAGGCTGCACTGTGATCACGCCCGCCGCGAACTCGATACCGTCCTGCGCAAAAGGGAGGTGTAGGCGTTCGAGTGCTTCTTACTGCACCACACTGGGGTTGCCTGGCTTTACCGTCAACTTGAGCCGCACCACCAGCGCGCCGTCGGTAACCTCCACCATGCCCTGCAACTTGAGCGGCAAGAGGGACTCCGAACCCAGGCGATCAAAATTGCCTTGCTGACGGAGTTCATGGCGTGGCTGGGACGGATGCAACGCACGGTTCGTGCGGTACCATCATTCTGCCCGAGAGACCTCGATTGTTCACCCTTGTACCAGGAACCACACCATGCTGCAAACCGGCCTCATGATGGATCGTCCGCTCCTGTTGTCGGGCATCATCGAACATGCCGCCGCCCAATTTGGTGACGTCGAGGTGGTAGCACGAGAGACACATGGACCCCTGTTTCGCTACACCTATGCCCAGTGCGCGGCGCGTTCGCGCCGACTTGCCAACGCACTTGCCGGCTTGGGACTGAAGCCTGGTGACGCGGTTGGATCGATCGCCTGGAACAACCAGCGGCATCTGGAGGCGTATTACGCGGTGTCGGGCAGCGGCATGGTGATGCACACCTGCAACCCGCGCCTGCATCCACAGCAACTCATCTACATCATCAACCATGCCGAGGACCAGGTGGTGTTGTTCGACGCCACGTTCGCACCGCTGGTCAAGGGCATCGCGGCGCATTGCCCCAAAGTGCGGGCCTGGGTCTGTCTTGCAGACTCCGAACATACGCCGCTGATCGAAGGTGTTGCCAATTTGGCTGTGTACGAGGAGCTGTTGGCTCCTTGCAGTGATCGGTTCGCCTGGCCGGAATTCGACGAGCGCACCGCTGCCGCGTTGTGCTACACATCCGGCACCACCGGCAACCCGAAAGGCGCCCTGTACTCGCATCGTTCCATCGTTCTCAATGCGATGACAATTTGCATCCCGGGCGCGCTGAACCTGTCGTCCCTGCAAACAGTATTGCCGGTAGTGCCAATGTTCCACATCAACGCCTGGTGCATTCCCTATGCGGCGCCGATGGCCGGTACCAAGCTCGTGTTGCCCGGGCCGAAACTGGATGGAGCCTCCTTGTATGAGTTGATGGAGTCGGAGCGCGTGACCATCAGCGCCGGTGTGCCGACCATCTGGCAGGGTATGGTGGCCCATGTGGAACAACACGGCTTGCAGTTCTCTACCATGCGCATGACGGCCACTGGCGGGTCGGCGATGCCGCTGTCGCTGATTGCCAAGTTCGCTGATGTTTACAACGTCGAGGTGCGCCATGGCTGGGGCATGACGGAGACCACGGCCGTTGCCACCATGGGCAGCTTGCAGGGCAAACACGCCGACTGGACGCCGCAGCAAAAACATGCGCTGGTGGCCAAACAGGGCAAGAGTACGTTTGGCGTCGAGATCAAGGTGGTCGACGAATCTGGCGCCACGCTGGCGCGCGACGGCGTAGCGCAGGGCGAACTGATGGTGCGCGGGCAGTGGATCGTCAGCGCCTATTACAAGGGCGGGCAATCGCCGCTGGTCGATGGCTGGTTCCCGACCGGCGACATCGCCACCATCGACGCCGAAGGCGTAATGCAGATCCGCGACCGCGCCAAAGATGTGATCAAGACTGGCGGCGAGTGGATCAGTTCGATCGACCTGGAAAGCGCAGCCGCGGCGCACCCGGCAGTCGCGATGGCGGCGGTCATCGGCGTCAAGCACCCCAAATGGGACGAGCGTCCGCTGATGTTCGTGGTCCGCAAGCCAGGTCAGGATGTGACCAGGGAGGAACTACTGGTTTTCCTGGCCGAGCGGGTTGCCAAGTGGTGGGTGCCCGACGACGTGGTGTTTCTGGATGCCTTGCCAGTGGGCGGCACCGGCAAGGTGCAGAAGGCCGATCTGCGCAAGCAGTACGGCGGAGTGTTCAGCTAGCGGCTGTTCTGGGGGATCTATTTTTTACCAAAAGCCGCATCATGATCCGGGCTCAGCACCAAAAATCTTATAACTGATCCATCGCGAGCAACCACGGCAGGGTATTGGGATAGTCGAATGGTAAATTTTCCTGGGACACTTTTAAACTCTTCCCACTTCAATCCATGAGATGGTCCCCCCAAAGGCCAACCCGGGCGGCCCGACGTGGCGGCGCACGGCATCGCCATTGACGCGGGGTCCGGGCTTTGGTACGACGACACGGTCGGTATGGCCAAGGCGCTGGCTTGGTCCGAAATGGCGGCCTTGCGCGACTACCGCGCGGAGATCATCGGCCGCGTCACGACTCGCAACCTGAACCAGAGTGAGCTGCAGCGGCTGCTGGCGCCGAATTTGTAGCCGGTGCTGCATCGCCGTCTCTTGAAGCGGCAGACAAGCGCATGACGCCAAGGACATGGCAGGCTACGCCCACGGCGGCGGCTTCTCTGTCGACGCCGGGGTGCGCATCGAAGTCGCCGAAGCGCGCAGGGATGGAGCGCCTGCTGCATTACGGCGCCCGGCCCACCATTTGCCATGGACCGGCGCAAGCAGCGCGGTGCTGATTGGTTGACCGCTGTGGAAAAGGCCACGCAGAGCCGCTGCAGTCAGACAAGTACTCGGGTAAATTTGGTGCTTACGCCCAGAGAGCTGATCAACCGCATCGCCCAACTGGTGCCGCCACCGCGCACACATCGGCGCTACTACGGCGTGCTGGCACCGAATTCGCCAACGCATGCGGCGGTGACGGCGAAAAGCGCAGGATGCGTCGGTAGCGAAGCCAGAGGTGGGCAGCCCCGTGACAGAGGAGGCGAATGCAGATGCCGATGCTGACACGACCGTCACAGCAGTCGAAGTCGCCGTCGCAGTTGGCGGGCCAGGTGGTGTGGGCCAGCCTGAGCCACCAGCCAAACCCAAACCGCTCCCACTATCGCACTACCTGTGGGTCGCACTGATCGCGCGCATTTATGAGGTGTTTCCGCTGATCTGCCCGATGTGTGGGGGCCAGATGCGCATCATTGCAATTCGATTTTGTTGTGGCCGGTACGCAGCCGCTGCTTGACTTTTTACTCGCCACGACAGAATATGACATATATGTCAAAGGCTAAAAGCAAGTGTCAACATGTCTGATGAAACAGAAAAGGAGAGCCTTTACTGCTTGCAGGAACATGTTCTGTCAAGATTGCAGTCCATAGACAATCCGCAGTTGGCAATAGCCAAACTTTGCGGCGGGACGGCTCTATCCCGTTGCTGGCTTGACCACCGAATTTCCTACGACCTCGACTTCTTTTTCCCGGAAGGATTCAAGGCAAGGGATATTGCTGTGGCCCTGAAAATGGCCGGTATCTCCTACGAGACGAAGGACTTGGTGGATGACCCCAGAAAGGCGAACCAACTTCACGGATACGTCGTCCACCAAGCGCAGCAGCTGAAAGTGTCGTTCGTCGAGGATGCCTACTTCGACATTTTTCCCCCGGTGGTCGCGGCCTTTGGCGCAAAAATGGTGCGAACCGAAGAAATTCAAGGGCTCTACCACAGGAAACTCAGAACGGTGGCGGGAAGCGGTTCGGCGGGGGAATCCTTTGAAGGTGGACGGCAGACGGCGCGTGATTTGTTCGACCTCCACGTCCTGTCGGTGAAGCACATGCCCCTGCGGGAGTTCATGGAATCCCTCCCCTATCAGTTTCCGGTCGCGGCCTTCGAAAACGGTCTGGCAAACATGCCGTGGTTCGAATTGATGGACGAACTGGGCGAAATCGTCTGTCCCAGTCGTTGGCGCCACGCCAAGGACGTCGTATTCTTGCAAAACGCCCTTTACTCGCAACTCGGTGCGACGCTGGTTCTGGATGAATGGGTGCAAGATGCGGTGCCGGAACCTGCACCCGAACCCGCGTCGAAAACCAGGGAACGAGGACGTAAAGGACATGGACCGGGACGGGGAGGGATCAGTAGATGAGCGCCACGAAGACGGGGAAAAGCTGGGAGGACGTCAGCAAAAAAACCTACTGGGACAGGGCTGTCCCCTTGGACAAGTGGCGCGAGAAGGTGTCCGAAGGACATCGGTCGTATCTGCCCGACGCGGTTTCAACGATGACCCCGGTGGAGTTCATCGCGTTTTACGGCGTGGAGCGGTTCAAGCTGGATTGGCCCGTTCTCAGGGCGGCCCTCACGCAGCTTGCGGCCAAGCGTGCCGGCGTATACGACATCGCGTGGAGCCGCCTGATCGGCGGCGGGTGGAACCTGAAACCGCCCGAAGATTTCTACCTCATGCCCGCCCGACGAAGACAGTTCCTCGTGC
>JAJAZK010000593.1 GCA_026785765.1 Rhodoferax sp.
ATGCAAACCCTGCTCGCAGGCAGTTCGTCCGACGACGTGGCCGCCATACGCCAGATGCTGCGCGACGGCACGGTCGCGACGCAAAAGAGCGGCGCGCAGCCGACGCCGAGTTGGCGTCGGGTTGGAGCACCGGGCCTACCCGTATAAAAATCTGATGTCACGCAAGAACTACGAGTGGCAAAAATACGCGTTACAAGTGGAAATGCTCAAACTGCAGGCGTGGGTCAAGGAAAGCGGTCAGCGCGTCGTGGTCCTGTTCGAGGGACGCGACGCGGCGGGCAAGGGCGGCACCATCAAACGCATGATGGAACGCCTCAACCCGCGCGGAGCCCGCGTGGTTGCCCTGGAGAAACCGAGCGACGTCGAGCGGGGTCAGTGGTACTTCCAGCGTTATGTAATGCATCTGCCGACCGCAGGCGAGATCGTGCTGTTCGACCGCTCCTGGTACAACCGGGCCGGCGTAGAGCGGGTGATGGGGTTTTGCACAGACATCGAATACCAGGAGTTCATGCGCCAGGAACCACAGTTCGAAGCGCAACTCGCGCGCAGCGGCGTATATCTGGTCAAGCTCTGGTTCTCCGTCAGCCGCGCCGAACAGCGGCGCCGCTTCAAGGAACGCGAGCTACACCCGCTCAAACACTGGAAGCTGAGCCCGGTTGACCTTGCCTCGCTCGACAAATGGGAGAGTTACACCGTCGCCAAGGAAGCCATGTTTTTCGAAACCGACACCGCCGACGCGCCGTGGACGGTAATCAAGTCAGACTGCAAGAAGCGAGCGCGCCTGAATGCCATGCGTTATGTCTTGCAGCGCTTGCCGTACGCCAACAAGGACCAGGCCAATGTCGGCGAACTCGACACCCTGCTGGTCGGGCGCGCGCATGTGGTTTATGAACGCGGTGAACGCCCGGGCAGTTCTACCCGATGAACACTACGCTACCCTGACCTGTTCACAGTCGCCTCGCGCAAAGACCGGACCAACGAGACAGCCGACACCGCGGCGATTGCCAAAAAACAAAGGAACGACCAGTTCGCGATTGAGGCACCAAGGAACGTCCAGTCAATCTTGGTGCAATCGCCACCGCCCTTGAATATCATTGGAATCGCGCGCTGCAATGGAAAGGTCTCGATCATTCCGTAGAAATCGCGCCCGCACGAGACGATCTCTGGCGGGTACCACTGTAACCAACTCTGGCGGGCGGCGACAAAGCCGCCAAACCCGGCCATCCCGAGAATGCCAACAAGGCCGACGCGTTGCAGCACGCGTGTGACGCTCAATGCGCCAAGCCCGGCGCACAGCGCCACCAGAAAAAGGGCGTAGCGCTGCACGATACACATCGGGCAAGGCTCCAGACCGACCACATGCTGCAAGTACAGGCCATAGGCCAGCAGCGCCAGGCAGCCGCCACACATGGCCAGCAACACTTGGCGCAGGCTTAAACCAAACAGCATCATTGCTCCATCGTTGAATACCGCCAATTGGACACCAGATTGGCGAAGTGGTTTCCAAAAGCGGCGACAATTTGCCGCAACACACCGATTCCCCGAAACAAGGACGCAATTCATGGCACGCATGGTTCAATGCATCAAGCTGGGCAAAGAGGCGGAAGGCCTGGACTTCCCGCCCTATCCCGGCGAACTCGGCAAACGTCTGTGGGCAGAGGTCAGCAAGGAAGCCTGGGCGGCCTGGCTCAAACACCAGACCATGCTGGTGAACGAGAACCGGCTCAACCTGGCAGATGCGCGCGCGCGCCAATACCTCGCACGCCAGATGGAGGCCCATTTCTTCGGCAGTGGCGCGGACGCGGCGCAAGGCTACGTTCCGCCGAGCGCCTGACAGGCCCCCTGCGTGGGCGCGCTGCCACCTTCGAGTGGCATTCTGGCTGGCTGCGACCTGGCCTCAACCTGGCGCGACCAAAGTGACTGGACCGTTCTTGATACCGGATTCGGCGACGGGCAGTCTTTTCTGCACATTTGGCACACCTGGCTGCGTGACCCGCATCGCGCGCGCCGCCTGCACTACGTCGGGCTGACCGGAAAGGCGCAGCGTGCGGACGCCATGTTGCGCAGCATGGCCGGCAACAGCGCATTGGCCAGCCACCGAGTGGATCTGCAACGGCAATGGTTCGGCTTCATGCCTGGCTTCCATCGGCTGACGTTCTGCAATGGAGAGCTGTTACTGACCCTGTGTGTGGGCGAGCTTATGAACATGCTGCGGGAGTTGCAATGTGTCGCCAATTTTGTCCTCCTGGGTGATCGCGGCCACGAGCCGCCCGAGAGCCCATGGGATACATGGAGTGTCAAGGCGCTGGCGCGGGTGTGCAAGCCAGGTACCTGTGCCCTACTCGCCCACGGCATGGAACCGCTGCTGCCGCAGCTGGCAGGTGTCGGATTTGTCACCGATCCCACGCCCCATGCGCCAGCCATCGCGCTACGGTTCGAGCCAGTCTGGACGCAACGCATCACACGTGACCCATGGCGTCGGCTGAGCAGTTCCGCGTCCACCTGCGCGGTGGTGGGGGCCGGGCTGGCCGGTGCAGCGGCCGCTCTGGCGATGGCACGGCGCGGCTGGCTGGTCACCGTCGTCGACCAGGCAGCACACCCGGCAGCAGGGGCCTCAGGTTTGCCGGTCGGCCTGTTGGTGCCACACGCAACGCGTGACGACAACACCCGCTCCAGGCTCGCGCGCTCAGGCGTGCGCCAGACGCTGGACCTGTGCGCCGCGCTCCTGCAAGAGGGCGAAGACTGGTCCTGCTGCGGTGTACTGGAACTGGGACAAGACCCGACCCAGAAACTGGCCACGCACTGGCCGGAAGAAGGCCTGGACTGGTCGGCACGCCATGTTTGGCCACAGCCAGAGCCTGCCTGGGCACGCGGCGCGCGCAGCAAGCACCCGGTATGGCACCCGAAGGCGGCCTGGGTCAAGCCTGCCCGTCTGGTGCAGGCGCAATTGGAATCCAGCGCGGCGCGCTTCATTGGCGCGCGTCGGGTGTCTGCAATCACACGCGGCAGCTCCGGTTGGGAACTCCGGGACCCTGCCGGAGAAGTGATCACGCAGGCCGCCTGCGTCATCATGGCAAACGCGGGGGACGCGCTCCGTCTGCTGGGGGCAGCGCAAGCGGGCGTTGAGCCGGACAAACTTGCGCCGGACCCGCTGCAGATTATCGCCGGCCAGTTATCCTGGGCTCCCCACCAGTTCGGCGACGCATCGGCGTTTCCGCCGCACCCGGTCAACGGCGCTGGCAGCCTGCTGCCATGGATCCCAATGGCCGACGGACCGACCTGGTTCGCCGGCGCGAGCTTCGAACTACAGGTAGGCCTCGCCTCGCCGGTAGACGCAGCCAACCAGGAGAACCTTGCGCGGCTGAGCCAGTTGCTGCCGACCGTAGCCAACTACATTGGAAGTCTGGCGCCGCAACAGCCGCTGCACCACTGGCGTGCAAACCGTTGCAGCAGCGCCGACCGCCTGCCCCTGGCTGGTCCGGCACAAACCGGCCCGCAACCGACGCTGTGGCTCAACGCCGCTTTTGGCTCCCGCGGCCTTACCTACAGTGTCCTGTGCGCAGAACTGATCGCCGCGCAGATCAACGCCGAACCGCTGCCGTTGCCTGCGAGTCTGGTGCGCCTGCTGCGGCCAAACCGGCCAAGTGTCCTTGGAAAAGTGCGTGCCTAGACGATCTGCAGTACTCGGAACATGTGGCCAGGGTCGTAAGGCTTGTCAAGCACGGCCCGACACCCAGCCTGCTCCGCGCGCTCGTTGAGTTTTGAGGAATGCTGGGCGGTGCTGATCACCACACTGCCAATCGGCGGCTGAGAAGCCACCATGCGTGCCACCAGGCTCCAGGGATCGTGTGGCATGTCCACATTGACAATCACAATGTCATAGCGGCGCTCACGGGCCATGACCAGCGCCTGGGCGACCGTTTCTGCTTCGTCGGCCTCGATCAAACCGGCCAGCGACAGGCGCGCTCGCAGATACAGGCGGTCATCGCGAGACGGCTCGACCAACAAACTCACCCGAAAGCCGGGTGGAATTGCCGTGTTGGATTCGCCGTCGAGATCAATATCGACACCGCCAGCGGCGAACAACTGGTCCATCGCATGGATCACGGCTGTCCAGTTCAGGGGGCGTGCAACCGCCCGCCAGGCGTGCGCCGGGGCACCATTGCCCACACAGATCAGTTTCAGATTGGGGTTGAGCGTGGGTGACGCCAGCAACACATCAGCCTCATAACTGTCGGTGTCGATCAGGGCGATATGTGGCATCACCGGTGCATCGGGCGTCCACAAAGCGTAAGCCGTATCGCGCTCCCACGAAAGACGAAACAGGGTATTGAGCGCGTGACGCTCCACGTCTCGGAATCCCACTACCTTGACAAATACCATACTTCCCATGTTTACCAACACATCCTAATTTCCGCCGGAGCGGCTGCGCGCCAATGTGACGTCAGACCGTGATTGCAGCGGATTCCGACTATTGGCTGAACCTGACGCGTGCGCCGGGGCGACTCCAAAAGGCCGGACATGGAATCATGCGCCGCGTTTTGTAGACCATAATTCGCCTTGACCTTTTTACCAAAAGGTCAACTTGTCTCGCGCCAGCTTTTCACCGGCTGGTCCAACCAATCGATTTAACCATGATTCTTGTTGCTGGTTCGGCCAATCTGGATTTTGTCGTGCGGGCCGGGCATATTCCCGGACCAGGCGAAACCGTACTCGGCTACGGCTTCAAAACCTACCCGGGTGGCAAAGGCGCCAACCAGGCAGTTGCCTGCTCCCGCGCTGGTGGGGCGTCCACCCAAATGCTGGTGGCTTTCGGTGATGACACGTTCGCCACCACACTGGAAGCATCACTGCAAGCCGCCGGTGTTGGGCTGCACATCGTAAGCGTACCCGACACCCCTACCGGCACCGCATTCATCTGCGTATCTGACAACGCCGAAAACGCGATCACCGTCGCCCCCGGCGCGAATGCGGCCCTGACGGCAACCAACCTGCCGCCTTTAACAGGCTACAGCCATTTGCTGATGCAGCTTGAAACACCACTTGCCACCGTCACCGCCTGCGCACGCCTGGCGCGAAGCGCTGGGGTCAAAGTCGTGCTGAATGCGGCGCCAGCGCAGCCCCTGCCTGCAGAGTTGCTGGCCCTGGTTGACATTCTGGTGGTCAATGAAGGTGAACTGGCGGCCATCGCAGCGCATTCCGGAACCGTCGTTGAGTGCCTGGAACGCGTACCGGCGCCTATCGTCGTGGTGACCCTGGGCGAACGCGGATGTTGCGCCCGCGTGGACGGGCAATACGTTTTGCAAAGCGCATTCCCGGTTCAGCCATTGGACACAACTGCCGCCGGCGACACGTTTTGTGGCACCCTGGTGGCGGCGCTGGACCACGGGCTCGGGCTGGCCACCGCGCTGCGCCGGGCGAGCGCGGCAGCCGGATTAGCCTGTACCCAGCCCGGCGCGCAATCGAGCATTCCGACACAGCAGGCGGTTGACGATCTGATCGGTCAGACCGCACACGACCCATCCGACGAACTACACGCTTTGCGCATGTACTGCGGCCTGGCCGCGAGCCGCTTGAACCCATGACCTCCAGCCAAAAACACACCGTCATTTATGACACCGACCCTGGCGTCGACGACGCCATGGCCCTGTACTTTGCGATGGCGCACCCGGATATCGACGTGGTTGGCATTACCACCACGTTTGGCAATGTCAGTGTCGAGCAGGCCACCACCAACGCGCTTTACCTGACGGCGCTGGCTGGGCGCACGATCCCGGTGACCAGGGGCGTGGCGACACCCTGGTTCAAGGACGCTGAAGCTCCGCCGGCACATATTCATGGGGCTGACGGCCTGGGCAATTTGGGTACACGCAAGCTGGTAGTACAAACAATCGACCCGCGATCCTCTGCGCAGTTCATCGTTGACATGGCGCGCGCCCGACCGGGCGAGATCACCCTGGTCGCAGTGGGTCCGCTAGGCAACCTGAGCCTGGCCCTGGCGCTTGAGCCGACGCTGCCCACGCTGCTGCGCGAAGTCGTCATCATGGGTGGCACGGTGATTGAGCCGGGTAATGTCTCGCCGGTCGCGGAGGCCAATATCTGGAACGATCCGCATGCCGCTGATCGAGTATTCACGGCCGGCTGGAAACTGACCATGGTCGGACTGGACGTCACGCACCGGGTCGTGGTGTTGTTGTCGCTGTTCGAGAAAATTGCCCGGCGCCAGCAGCACCCCGCCACCGACGCCCTGTGCCATGCGGTCGAGTTCTATGCCCGTTTCTACAGCGGCCTGTACAAACACCTGGCAAGCACGCCTGGCTGTTTTGCACACGATTTGCTGGCATTCATCTACCTGGCCAAGCCCGAGTTGTTCACCCTTGACACCAAGGCCGTGCGGGTGGCCACCGATGGTCTTGCGCAAGGCCAGACGATTGTGAACCGCCGCGACTTCATAAACTATCCACAAGTCGGCTGGGAGAAGGCCAAACCCCGAACCCAGGTCTGCATGGAGGTCGATGCGTCGGCATGTGTTCAACTGTTCGAGAACACGATGATGGGCAACTGGCTGCCGCCTTCCTGAGCCCTTCCGTCCACACCCGCAGAGCGACCATGCAGTTTCCGATCATTGACTACCGCCACCCGGATGCCGGGCGCGACTTTTGCGCCAGCCTTGCCGCCACCGGCTTCGGCGTACTGAGCAACCATCCGCTGGACCGGTCGCTGGTCGACGGCATTTACCGCGAGTGGCTCGATTTCTTCGGCACCGACGCGAAACACAGCTACGGCTACGACCCGGTCAAGCTGGATGGCTACTTTTCGCCCAAGGTGTCGGAGACCGCCAAGGGCGAGACCAAACGCGACCTGAAAGAGTTCTTTCACATCTATCCCTGGGGTCGCTATCCGGCCGAGGTCTCGGACGCTGCGTACCGCTACTACAGGGAAGGCAGTCACTTGGCCGCCGAATTGCTGCGCTGGGTGGAGCTGTTTTCACCTCCGCACATCCGCGCGCGCTATTCCTTGCCACTGCCGGACATGATCGAGGGCTGCCAGGAAACGCTGCTGCGCGTCCTGCACTACCCGCCCCTGACCGGTACCGAAGAGCCCGGCGCCGTGCGCGCCGCAGCGCATGGCGACATCAACCTGCTCACCATATTGCCGGCGGCGACCGAACCTGGCCTGCAGGTGTTGGGCAAAGACCAGTTGTGGCACGACGTTCCTTGCGACTTTGGCCTGCTGATCGTCAATATCGGAGACATGTTGCAGGAAGCATCGGGGCATTTCTACCCTTCGACCGTGCACCGTGTGCTTAACCCTCAGGGAGAGGCTGCGTGCAAATCACGCGTTTCACTGCCGCTGTTCCTGCACCCGAGGCGCGAGATAGTGTTGTCAGATCGCTACACTGTTGGCAGCTATTTCGAGGAGCGCATGCGTGAACTCAGCCGCAACGGCTGACCAAGGACGGCGCCGACAGGCTGGGCGGCGTCCTGGCACGATGTGGCCCTGCCTTGCTTATTGTTAATTTAATATAACAAAAGAGCAATAAAGTAGTTATAAATATAAGGGATGGGTCCTACAGTTCCTTGGTATGCGTAACTCGGCGTTTGAAGCATCCAAAAAAGATCTTCGGTGCCTCGCCATGTCCCCATTCGCAACTTGCGGCAGTTTTCGGCCGGTTGCGGTCTGACCCGAACCCCGAAGCCGTCCCGCAACAGGCGACGCGCTCAGCCTTATGTACCAATACACAGAGTTTGACCAAGCGTTCGTGCGCAGCCGCGCGGAGCAATACCGCGACCAGTTGCAACGCCATCTGGCCGGCGGCCTGGGCGACGACGAGTTTCGCCCACTGCGTTTGCAAAACGGCTGGTACCTGCAGCGTTTTGCACCGATGCTGCGCGTCGCCGTGCCATACGGAGAGCTGTCGAGCGCACAGTTGCGCGTGCTGGCGAAGATTGCAAGAGACTACGACCGCAAGCAGGACAACCAACTCGACATGAGCAACCCCGGGCTGAGCGACCTGGCCTCGCTGCCCAGCGGTTATGCACACTTCACCACACGCCAGAACGTCCAGTTCAACTGGATTCCCTTACAGCGCAGTGCCGACGTGATGGACCTGCTGGCCAGCGTCAACATGCACGGCATCCAGACCAGCGGTAACTGCATCCGCAACATCACCAGCGACGAACGCGCCGGCATTGCGGTGGACGAGATCGCCGACCCGCGGCCGTTTTGCGAGATCCTGCGCCAGTGGAGCACGCTGCATCCCGAGTTTGCCTTTCTGCCACGCAAGTTCAAGATCGCCGTCACCGGCGCCGTCGAGGACCGCGCCGCAACCCATTGGCACGACGTCGGCCTGCAGCTGTTGCGCAACAATTCCGGCGAACTCGGATTCAGGGTGCTGGTGGGCGGCGGGATGGGCCGCACGCCGGTGATTGCCAGCACCATCCGCGACTTTCTGCCCTGGAATCAGATACTTAACTATTTGGAGGCGGTGGTGCGCGTGTACAACCGCTGGGGCCGGCGCGACAACCTGTACAAGGCACGTATCAAGATTCTGGTGAAAGCCGAAGGCGCCCGGTTCACGCAGGAAGTCGAAGGCGAGTACCAGCAGATCCTGGAACACGACGGCGCTCCGCACACAGTTTCGGACGTGGAACTGGCGCGTGTGAGCGTGTCGTTTGTACCGCCGACCTTGTCTGGCACAACGCAGCCGGTGGAAATACCCATCCTGCCCCTGCTTTCGGAGCGAGATCAGCTCGAATACGAGCGCTGGCTGCAACAAAACGTGGCTTCGCACAAAAATCCGGCCCTTCGCAGCGTGACGCTATCGTTCAAACGCCTTGGATTTGCGCCGGGCGACGCCACCGCAGAGCAGCTTGACGTAGCGGCGGAGTTGGCGCAAAGCTTCAGCGCAGGCGAAGCGCGCGTCACACACGACCAAAACCTGGTTCTGCCATGGGTTGCGGCCGCCGCTTTGCCCGACCTGTGGCTGGCGGCCCGCAAAGCCGGCTGGGCCCGCTCGAACATCCGTATGCTCACCGACATGATCGCCTGCCCGGGTGGCGACTTCTGCTCGTTGGCCAATGCGCGCTCGTTGCCAATAGCCGAGGCCATCACGCAGCGTTACCAGGACATGGACGAGTTACACGACCTGGGCGAGATCGATCTGCATATCAGTGGTTGCATCAATTCCTGTGGCCACCACCACAGTGGCCACATCGGCATACTCGGTGTCGACAAGGATGGCCAGGAGTGGTACCAGATCACGCTGGGCGGGTCTGACGGCAGCACGCTTAGCGGTGCCGCGACGCCGGGCAAAGTGGTAGGTCCGGCGTTTGCGGCGTCTGAGGTGCCCGAGGTGATCGAAGCCGTGCTCGATACCTACCGTGTGTACCGCCAATGCACCGCAGGCAAATGCGAGACCTTCATCGACACGCTGCGCCGGGTTGGCGCGGAGCCGTTCAAGATCGCTGCCAATGGTGCGCGGATCAGCACGCAGCGAACGCAGCCAGACCGCGCCGCAGAGGTGTTGCAGGCATGAAACCCACGATCAAACTCATCGCGGCCGCAGAGCTGCCCCCGTCCATCACCGAGACCGGCGTGTTGCAGCTTGCAAATGACACCGACCCGCGTGGCGTCGAACTTGCTGGCATACGGCGCATCGAGTTGAACTTCCCGAAGTTTAGCGATGGGCGCGCTTACAGCCAGGCTTTCTTGCTGCGCCGTCGCCTCGGCTTCCGGGGCGAGTTGCGCGCCACCGGCGACGTGCTGGTGGACCAGGTTGTGCAGATGCAACGCGCGGGATTCGACAGTGCCGTCTTGCGCGTTGACCAGGACCTGGGCGTCGCGCAGCGGCAGTTTGCGCATTTTGCAGACTTCTACCAGGGCGACGCGCAAATACCTGAACCGCGCTTTGCGCGCACAGCGTGATCGTCGCCTGGCCGAACGATCAGCCATTGGTGACCCTGCCCTGCCGGGAGCCACGCACCGTCGGGTCGATGATGCTAGTGGACATTTCCACCCGTGCCAGCGCAGGAGCCGCACCGATTTGCTGATTTGAGTCGGGCAACAGCGCGAGCGCCAAGGCCACCCGGCCGGCGGGGTCAAGAAAACCCAATAAAATCCGGGCTTAACCCAAGCGACACAACGCCAACGAGTCCATGACCCACACTGTCACCGAAGCCTGTATCCGCTGCAAATACACCGACTGCGTAGACGTCTGCCCAGTGGACTGTTTTCGTGAGGGCCCCAACTTTCTGACCATCGACCCGGACGAATGCATAGACTGCGCCGTGTGTATTCCGGAATGCCCGGTCAACGCAATTTATGCCGAGGAAGACGTGCCCGCAGACCAGCAGCACATGACCAAGCTAAACGCCGAACTGGCCAAGCTCACGACATGGAAGAGCATTACCAAACGCAAAACTCCGCTGCCCGACGCGGACGATTGGAAAGACAAGACCGACAAACTCAATGAACTGCTGCGCTAGGGCCGCGGCAGGCTGATGCGGGCAGCTTTAGCCGATGCCGCCAGCCCCGACAAGACTATGGAACCTCAACTGAACCAAGCAGTGGTCAATACGGCACTGGCGCACGAAAATCCACCCGGCCAAACATTCGACGGAGCCATAGAGACTGATGCGGTGATTGTCGGGGCCGGCCCGGTCGGCTTATTTCAGGTGTTCGAGCTAGGCCTGCTGGAGATAAAGGCGCATGTGATCGACTCCCTGGCCTATCCCGGCGGCCAATGCGTGGAGTTGTACCCGGACAAGCCGATCTACGACATTCCTGCAGTGCCGGTATGCACCGGCCAGGAGCTGACTGATTCTCTGCTAAAGCAAATCCAGCCTTTTGGTGCCGTGTTCCATTTCGGCCAGGGAGTGAGTGTGGTGCAAAAGCGGGAGGACGGACGCTTTTTTGTGCAGACCTCTAAAGAAACCCAGTTCATTACCAAGACGATCTTCATCGCCGCTGGTGTGGGCGCGTTCCAGCCGCGTTTGCTCAAGGTCGAAGGGCTGGAGCAGTTCCACGGCAGCCAGTTGCATTACCGCGTGAAGAACCCGGACGATTTTGCCGACAAGAACATCGTGGTCGTCGGTGGTGGCGACTCTGCTCTGGACTGGGCGCTGGACTTCGCCAAACCCGGCCCGCACCAGGCGGCAAGTGTCATCCTGATTCACCGGCGCGATGCTTTCAAGGCCGCTCCGGCGAGTGTGGCCAAAATGCGTGAACTGTGCGAGGCACTGGAGATGCAGTTCCTGGTGGGTCAGGTGACTGGCGTCGATGAGCGCGACGGCAAGCTGGGCGCGATCAAGGTCACGGCGTCCGACGGCATCACGCGCGTCGTGCCGCTGGACGTGCTGCTGGTTTTCTTTGGACTGAGCCCGAAACTTGGTCCGATCGCAGACTGGGGCCTGGACATTGAGCGTAAACAGCTCAAGGTCGATACCGAAAAGTTCTCCACCAATGTGCCGGGCATCTTCGCCGTGGGCGATATCAACATCTACCCGGGCAAGAAGAAACTCATACTGAGCGGCTTTCACGAGTGCGCGCTGGCCGCGTTTGGCGCAGCGCCTTTTATCTTCCCGGACAAGAAAATCCACCTGCAGTACACCACCACCAGCCCCAAGCTGCACAAGGTGCTGGGAGTGGAGACACCGGTCTTTGACTGAGGGAAGAGACGCACCTGCGCCGGGCTATAATTTGAGGCTAGATTTTCCTCGATAGCTCAGTTGGTAGAGCGCCGGACTGTTAATCCGTAGGTCCCTGGTTCGAGCCCAGGTCGGGGAGCCAGATTTTGCAAGCCTGCCGTCTTTGGATGGTGGGCTTTTTTCTTTCCCCTTCGGGTTCTGTATCGGGTCGGCGTCAGGTCATCCTGATGGTTACTTGTATGCGGTCCGCGAACCATCTGGAACTACACAATGACCCATCATGAACCTCGACATCAGCACAACATCTCCGGATCAGTCGATGGCACATGAGGTCAGCGCGGTGCTTCATGCCATCCAGCCTGAGTCCATGGCTGAAAACACCCGGCAAGTCAAAGCATTGTCACGATGGGCCGAAGGAGCTCAGCAGGCTGAACACATTCGGGCGGTGGTGGCTGTCACCATGGGCCACAATCTATTGATATCAACCCTGTCATCCGTGACAACGCAATGAAATGGCAATCGTGGGCGCTGAGGCTGGCGTCTGATTTGGATGAAATGGCCCGGGCGTAAGGCTATGCGCTGGGTCGGTCACATAGCTTTGGCTGATAAGCGGGGGCACTGCAAAGCTGTCGCTGTGGTGCAAGCACCAGGCGCCGTGCCCTGACCACACCACGCACATCGTGGTGGCACCGCTGCAATTTATGCAGCGCCCGG
Source organism: Rhodoferax sp. (assembly GCA_026785765.1). GTDB lineage: Bacteria > Pseudomonadota > Gammaproteobacteria > Burkholderiales > Burkholderiaceae_C > CAISIP01. Next base: position 12,363 of record JAJAZK010000593.1, read on the forward strand.
GATGCACTTGATCCGGTTTCCCGGGGTGCTGGTGCCCAACAAGTAGCTGCACGCCCCAAAAACTCCCTATTTCGCGGGGCGATACAACGCACAGATCTTGTTGCCACCTGGATCTCGAAGGTACGCGAGGTAGAGC
>JAJAZK010000594.1 GCA_026785765.1 Rhodoferax sp.
GCCCTGATCCGAGACGCCATAACCAACTTGCCGACAAACGCGAACTTGGTTTGGCTCAATGATTACAACTATTGGGCCAGGGAGGGACTAAGGAGCAAAGTTCGCCGTAAGTTGTCGCGCTTCCTGGGGGATCGATTTCTCCATCCGACGACAGTGAACTTTACTGCCATGCCGGACGTCATGACCACCATGGAGGCCTATGTTGTCTCGCCAACATTCGCGCGGAGCCTCTATGACGGAGTAGTCAACAATTTGGGGGCAATAGATCGCCATGTACAGCTTTTCATCGCGAAGTCGGGTAGCCGGGTTCTTCAATCCAACCCGGCCTTGTTCAAGCAAGCAGATCGCTCTGACTCAGCCACGCGGTTCTAGCCGGTTTTCCGTGTTCTCCAGCCACAACAACCCCGCCCACCCCCAGGCAATCGCCCCCCACAAGGTGGCGATCCGCATCCCCACCGCCGCCAACGCGGCCGTGTTTGCCAGCACGCCGCTGGCGACCAGCAGGGACACGACGGCGGCCTCGGTCGAGCCTATGCCTCCGGGCAGCATGGATGCCGCACCGACGAGCTGGGCCAGCGGAAAAACCGCCATCGCCGTGGTCCAGGGAACCAGCGCGCCAAGTTGGCCGAGAAACCACACAAAGGCCAGCGACTGCACCGACCACGCGACCCCACCAAGCAATAGCGAGACGGTCAAAGCGGGCGGATTCGCCCAAACCCGGACGCCGGCAAACCCTTCGCCCAGCGTCTCCATCAGCCGCGCCAGACCATGCCATCCCCAGCGTCGCGGGATCGCGGCCACGCGGGTGGCCCAATGCGGGTTCCTGGCCAGCAAGACCACGGCCAGCACCACCAGCGTGACAAACGCCGCGGCAAACGGCAGCAGACCCAGCGGCGTTGCGGCCAACGAGGCCAGCGCCAGCACCACCAGCACGTCCAGCGCCCGCTCGTACACAAAGGCGGCGATCACGCGTTGGGGCGGCACCCCCATCGGCTGCAGGTAGCGGATGCGCACCAGTTCCCCCACCTTGCCAGGCGTGGCAGTGAATGCGAAACCGGCCACATAGGCCAGCAATCCCCGACCCAGCGGCACCTTGTGGCCAACCCTGCGCAGCAGCCAGTGCCAGCGTACGAAACGGATCAGGCAACACGCGGCAGAACTGGCGAAAAGTACCGGCAGGCTGTCGGCCAGCAGTGGCAGCAACGCGAACACATTGCGCTTGCTGTCCAACCACACCAGGGCCAGCAGGTACAGCCCGGTGACCAGCAACAGGCTGATGGCGGCATGCCGCACCTTCATGCCGCGCCCGTCACCGGAACGAGAACCGCTTGTGGCCCAGGTAGCTGGTGAACACCGGCACCGCCACGCCGACCGCGTGCGCGATTTCCGGTGCAAAAGCCTTGATGCCCGCCGCCGGCAGCACGTAGTAGGCCAGCCCCATGCTGATGGCCCAGGTCTGGGCTACGGCAACCACGTTCACCAGGCAGAAAATCAGCGCCGAGCGGTGCAACGATTGGGTGCTTTCGCGGAACACGAAGAGCCGGGCCAGGATAAAAGCCGTGACCATGCCGGTCAGGTAGGCCAGGATGATCGCCGTGGAGTAACCGACCCACAGGTTGTACAGGATGCGCGAGCCAAAGTTCACCGCCGCAGCGGTGCCCCCCGTGAGCAGGAAAACCAGAAACTGCCGGGACGCGAAAGCCCGGATCACGCCACCGCCATACGCGCCATATTCCTGCCGAAACCTATGCTCTCGGAAATGCCCCGGTCCTCCGGGTAGTAGTACGAGGTGTCGGCCACCCACAGGCCCTTGACCGGCAGCGCGACCGGCGGCAGGCTGTCGAGGTAGCCGGGCGGGCAGATCGGCTGCGCAAAACGGTAGCGGCTGGCACGCAAATCGATGAAGTCGCTTGCCGCAAGCCTGGGGTTGATGGCCATCAGGTAGCGCTGCACGCGGTCCAGGAAGGCCTGGTCCGGCTCCTGGAACTTGGGGTGTTCGCCCGGCATGTAAAACGGCACGTAAACGATATGCTGGCCCAGCGGACGCAGGTTGGTGTATTCCACCAGGCCCGGGATGTCCATCGCATCGTCGTTGACGTTGAGCCAGAAGTTCTCGGTCAGGCGCTGGCGCAGCTTGACGATCACGCACACCACGGCGATGTTCTTCACCGCCTGGAACTTGCCGAGCACGTCCGCCGGCAGGTCGGGCATCAGGCGCGACACATACGGCAGCGGCACCGTGCTCACCACCTTGTCAAAGGCCTCGAAGGCATCACCCACCTCGATACCGCGCACCGCGCCCTGCTCCATGCGCACGCGCGACACCGCGCTCTTGAGCCGGAACTCGCCGCCACCGGCCTCGATACGCGCCTTCAGCGCCGCCAGCAGGGTGTCTGATCCGCCCTCCAGATGCCCCAGCTTCTCGCGAAATATGCTGTAGCGCGAAGTGCCGATACGCCGGATGCGGCTCCAGATCCAGGCCGCCGACAGGCCGTCTTTGTAGTCGTAGAACTTGAAGTCGAACAGGCGCCGCCACAACACCTCATAGGCTTCCTTGCCGACCCACCGACGGATCCATCCGATAGCTTCCACATTGTCGAGCGGTCGCCAATTGGTGCGTTTGGTACAGAGGAATGCATGCAGGCCGTAACGGAACTTTGCCAGCAGGCTCAGGCCTGGGAACTTGAGCAAGGCCACCGGGTTGCCCCAGGGCACAACCTTGCCGCGCCAGAAGAAGCCCATCTTGGTCTCGACCCAACGCATTTTGGAAGCCAGCCCCAGCTCGTCCAGCACCTTCAGAAAGGCATGGTCCGAAATGCAATGGAAGTGGTAATACCGCTCAATTGCCAAGCCGCCGAAGTCGAACGAGGCCGTCATGCCACCGACCCGGTCGCCCGCCTCGAAAATCACCGGCTGGTGCCCGTCCTGCACCAGTTGGTAGGCCACCGCCAGCCCCATGGGCCCGGCGCCCAGGACTGCTATACGTTGCCTGGCCATGGTCAGAACTCCAGCACGACCTTGCCATAGGCAGGGTCGTTGAAGGTTTGGTGGATCGCCGTTGCGAATGGCGTGGGTCTGACCGAAAAGATGCCGGGCCAGTCTATGACCTCGAACTCGTCGTGCGCCACCAGGGCTTTCAGTTGCGACGCAGTGAAGGGCGGGTTGCTATCAAACAGGCCCCATACCTTGAGCAGCGCATAAAACAGCGTGTAGGGAATCTTGACGATCACCACCCCGGCGCCGGTCGCCTGCTTGATCTGGCGGATGATATCGATGTAGTCCACTTTCTCCAGCCCCGAGATGTTGAACACCCGGCCAGTGGTGCGCGACTGGATGCAGCTCACGATGATGCTGGAGAAGTCGCCCGCATACAGCGGCTGGCGCATGTAGCGGCCATGCCCCGGCACCGGGAACACCGGCACCTTCTGCATGAAGCGCGACAGCCAGCCCAGGTGTTTGCGGTCGAACCAGCCGAACATCAGCGTGGGGCGCAGCACCACGCATGGGATGCCGCTGGCCAGCACGATCTGCTCTTGCGCGCGCTTGGTCCGCGTGTAGTCGTCGTCGGCCACCGACTTCACCACCGAGGAGCTGATATGCACGGTATACGGCACCTTGCAGCGTTGGATGACCTCCAGGATGCGCTCGGTGGAAGTGACGTTGTTGCGCACAAACGGCTCGGGCTTGGGGTCGCCGATCTGCGCCTGCAGCATCACCACGGCCTCGGCGCCCTCGAAGTGCCTGGCCCACTCCCCCGGCTCGGCCAGGTCCGCGTAATCGACCACGATGTCGGGGTGCAGGGTGCGGCAGATGTCGAGGTTGGCGCGGTGCTTGTCCAGCACCACCAGGTCGGTGTAACCGTTGCGCTTGAGGTGGGCGACGAGATTCTGGCCGACCAGACCGGCCCCGCCGGGAAGTACGATTTTCATGGAACGGCGACCGTCTGGAAAAGACCCGTCATAACTTGAGCCTCTTGAAAATGAAACCCGGCACGCACTTGATCACCAGCATGATCAGGGCCCAGAAGCCCGGCGTGTACAGCACATTGGCGCGGCGCTCCACCGCTCGCGTGATATCGCGCGCCACCCGCCCGGGCGTGGCCACCAGCGGCCCCGGCAACGGCAGGCCCTTGGTCATCGGGGTGTCGACAAAGCCGGGCTTGATCGTCAGCACATGGACCCCGGCGTGGAACAGCCGCGCGCGCATCCCCTCGCAAAAGGTGCTGACGGCCGCCTTGGCCGTACCGTAGAGGTAGTTGGAGTAGCGCCCGCGGTCGCCGGCCACCGACGAGATCACAGCGATGGTGCCGGAGCGCTGCGCCTCCATGCGGTTGGCCAGCAGCGTGAGCACGCTCACCACACTCAGGCCATTGCTGGAGAACTCGCGCAAGGCCAGCGCCACATCCTGCTGGCAGGCGGCCTGGTCGGGCAGGGTACCGTGCGCCACCAGCGCGATGTCCACGCTGCCGAGCGCGCCGTAACAGGCCTCCAGCATCAGCGCATGCTGCTCCAGCTGGTTCATGTCGAGCGCGTACACATGCACGGCTCCGGCGCCGTGCGCGGCCAAGTCGTCGGCCGTCTGGCGCAGCCGCTCGGGGTTGCGCGCCACCATAAAGAATTCGGCCTTGTCGGCCGCCCACAGGCGCGCGCACGCACTAGCAATGGCCGAAGCGGCACCAATGATGAGGATTTTTTTCATGTACCTGTAACCCGTTTCCAGAACCGTGAACCGAGCGCGGGATCGCGCAATGCCTCAACGCGCACCCAGTCCGGGTATGCGGCGCGGAAATCCTCGCCCGCCATGTGTGCGTCCTTGGCCGGGTACAGGCGCCCGCCCGCCGCCCGCACGATGGCGTCCAGGCGCGGAAAGAGGCCGGTGCCCAGCCTGGCATGCTGCGGAAAGTCGAGCGCCAGCGAGGTACCCGGCA
>JAJAZK010000595.1 GCA_026785765.1 Rhodoferax sp.
ACGGAATACCGCGCCCGTCGTCATCGACCGTCACCGATGCGTCGGCATGCAATATCACCCTGATCTTCTTGCCATGCCCGGCGAGCGCCTCGTCGGCAGCGTTGTCGAGTACCTCCTGGATGACGTGCAGCGGGCTTTCGGTGCGGGTATACATGCCCGGGCGCTGCTTGACCGGCTCCAGGCCCTTGAGCACGCGGATCGACGCTTCGGAATATTCGGCGGGAGGTTTCGCTGGCATACCCGCGATTGTAGTTGGTCAGGGCAAAACAGGCTGTGGTTTCATACAGCTTTTGCATGCTGATCGACAATCGGACCGCATGCCGAACCCACACTTACCCATAATCTAATTCATCTGTCGCCCGCGCGTGCCGAGTCCCCTTGCCTCGCGCCGCGAGGGCGCACGTGTGGCCAACAGGAGGCAACATTGAACATAATTACCGTTGATGGCAGCGCCACGACCGGTGCGCGACACGCATTGCCACACGGCCTGGAGCCGGTTTCCGAATGGGTGCGGCGCTGGACCCATCTGGTCAAGCCCGGTGGCTCGTTGCTAGACCTTGCCTGCGGACGGGGTCGACATCTGCGTTGGTTTGCAGCACTCGGCCACCCGGTCACTGGCGTGGACCAATCCACCGACGCCTTGCAGGCGGTTGGTGATCTGGCAGCGGCGGGACATGCCGTCCTGGTGCAAGCCGACATCGAGGAAGGGACATGGCCGCTGCTGGGCGCGGACGGGCCGCTTACCTACGACGCAGTCGTTGTCACCAACTACTTGTGGCGGCCGCTGCTCCCCACCATTTTGCGCAGCGTCGCCCCGAGCGGAATATTGCTGTACGAAACCTTCGCCATTGACCAGGCGACGGTCGGAAGGCCCTCGCGCCCGGACTTCCTGCTGCGCCCCGGTGAATTGTTGCAACAGTGTGCGTCCATGCGGATCGTCGCGTTTGAGGACGGGTTCTGCAGTGGCCCGGATCGTTTCGTGCAGCGCATTGCGGCAGTGCAAGCAGCGGCGCCGACTGAAAGCAACGATAGCGGCGTAGGCATCGCGCCGCGCTACCAACTCGCACAGGCCATGGGCCAGCCTCCCGCCCAAACGGGGTTGGGCCTCGCGGCCACTGGGTAGAATGCAGGCTTCCCGTTTTCTACTGCGGTTATGACCCCAATCACTGGCAGCATCGTGGCGCTGGTCACCCCGATGCACGCGGATGGTAGCGTTGACTACCCAGCCCTGCGCAAGCTCATAGACTGGCACATCGCGGAAGGTACGGACTGCATCGGCGTGGTCGGAACCACTGGCGAATCACCAACGGTCACTGTGCAGGAGCACTGCGAAATCATCCGCGTTTCCGTCGAGCAGGCCGGTGGCAGGGTGCCGGTCATGGCTGGCTGCGGTGCCAATTCGACTGCGGAGGCAATCGAATTGACGCGTTTTGCCAAACAAGTGGGGGCAGACTGCCATTTGCAGGTGGTGCCCTACTACAACAAGCCGACCCAGGAAGGCCAATACCGCCACTTCAAAGCCATCGCCGAGGCGGTTGACCTGCCGATGGTGTTGTACAACGTGCCCGGTCGCAGCGTGGCGGACATGGCACACGATACCGTGCTGCGACTCGCCAACGTGCCTGGAATTATTGGCATCAAGGAAGCCACCGGTAACATCGAGCGCGCACAGTGGCTTATCCGTGAAGTTCCGGACCATTTCGCCATTTATTCCGGTGACGATCCGACTGCAGTCGCGCTGATGCTGTGTGGCGGCAAAGGCAACGTCAGCGTCACTGCCAATGTGGCACCGAGGTTGATGCATCGCCTGTGTGTTGCGGCGATTGCCAGCGACGCGTTGGGCGCAATGCGGATCCAGCTCAAACTGATGCCCTTGCACAAGCAGCTGTTTGTCCAAGCCAATCCGATTCCCGTCAAATGGGCGATGCAACGGCTGGGCCTGTGCGGCGGTGCGCTGCGCCTGCCCATGACGCAGTTGGAGACGCAATACGAGTCCATTGTCGAAGACGCCCTGCGACTGGCTGGCCTGCTCTGACCTACTGAAGTAACAAAGGACTCCCTGGTGAAACCAATTTCCCGAATCATGCTGCTGCTTGTGAGTGGCTCGCTGGCGGCCTGCACCATGCTCGAACCTGACCGCGTGGACTACAAAAGCGCACAAAAGGCGCCGTCCCTGGCGGTACCGCCCGACCTGACCCAGTTGTCGCGCGACAACCGCTATGCCATTCCCGGTGGTCCGGTGACTGCCTCGGCGTATCAGATCGGGCAGACCACACAGGGCATCCCTGTGGCCACGGCGGCCCTGTCCGATGTGCGGGTTGAGCGCTCGGGCAATCAACGCTGGCTGGTGGTCAAGCGACCGGCCGATCAGTTGTGGGACCCGGTGCGGGACTTCTGGCAGGAAAACGGATTCCTGATGGTGGTGGACCAGAGCAACCTGGGCATCATGGAAACCGACTGGGCCGAGAACCGCGCCAAGATCCCGCAGGACTTCATCCGCAATTCAATCGGGAAGCTCTTTGAAGGGCTGTATTCCACTGGGGAGCGCGACAAGTTCCGTACCCGGCTCGAACGGACCGCCACCGGAGAGACGGAAATCTATATCAGCCACCGCGGCATGGTCGAGGTCTACCCATCGGGCGGCACAATTGTGACAACGCGTGACAGCAGTACTGTGTGGCAGCCACGCGCGACCGATCCGGAACTTGAAAACGAGTTCCTGCGGCGGCTGATGGTCCGGCTCGGTGTAAGCCAGGAGCAGGCCAAGGCCGTCGCCTCCGCCGGTGCCGGCAAGAGCACTTCACGGGCCTCCACCGTGAATGGCCAGCCAGTCGTACTGATCGACGAAAACTTCGACCGCGCGTGGCGCCGCGTAGGGCTGTCGCTGGACCGCACCGGCTTTACCGTGGAAGACCGGGACCGCGCCCTAGGTACTTATTTTGTGCGCTATGTCGAACCCACCGCCAACAAGTCGGAACCGGGGTTTTTCTCCAAGATCTTTGGAAGTTCGGCCAGCACCACTGCGCCCCTGAAATACCGGATAGTCGTGCGCAGCCAAAACGAATCCACAGTGGTTTCGGTTCTGAATGCCACCGGTGCGCCGGATGCATCGGCGAACGCGCAGCGCATCGTGAACGTGATCGTAGAAGACCTCAAGTAGTCGCCTGGGCGGATGCTGCGATTTACAAGCCTGGGCAGCGGCAGTTCAGGCAACGCAACGGTGGTGGAAGCCCGTAACGGAGCACGCACCAGCCGCCTGCTGGTCGACTGCGGTTTTGGCCTCAAGCAGTTGGACCAACGCCTGTCGCGCGCCCAGTTGTGCGCCGCCGACCTGGACGGGATATTTGTCACGCATGAACATGGCGACCACCTCGGGTCAGCGCGTGCTCTCTCATTGCGCGAGCGGCTTCCGGTCTGGATGAGCCAGGGCACACACGCGGCAGCAGGCTGCCCGGACATGGGCGGCATGCTGCAACTGGCGGGTGACGCGAGCACATTCGCGCTCGGAGAGCTTGAGGTCATTCCGTTTACCGTCCCGCACGACGCACGCGAACCACTGCAATTGCGCTGCAGCGACGGTGACCGCAGCCTGGGAATACTGACCGACCTGGGTCACGCGACGGCCCATGTGTTGCAACACCTGACGGGATGCGAGGCGATCCTGCTGGAGTGCAACCACGATCTGGAACTGCTGGCGAACTCCAATTACCACCCGGCACTCAAAAAGCGCGTGGGCGGTCGTTACGGTCACCTGTGTAATGCCGACGCGGCGGCTATCGCTGGAGCGGTGCAGCATCCACGGCTGGCGACCGTGGTGGCCGCGCACCTGAGCGCCCAGAACAACCGGCCGGAACTGGCACAGGCTGCCCTCGCGCACGCACTCGGATGGGACGCGCATCAGATCGGCGTGGCGACCCAGAGCGATGGGTCACCCTGGCTGGTGGTCTGAGCGACGCCAACAAAAAAGCCACCGCGAGGTGGCTCTTTTGATTGCGGGCCAATTCCCGGCAGTGGTCAGGGCTTCTTGACCGCAGCAGCAGCAGCGTCTGCAGCGGCCTTGGCCGCATCCGCAGCACCTTTTGCGGCATCAACTGCACCGGCAGCCGCCGACGCGGCGCCTACCGCAGCGGCAGCGGCGCCAGAAGCTGCGTCTTTCGCGGCTTCGACTGCGGCTGGAGCAGCAGCAGGTGCGGCAACCGGTGCTGCCGGAGGAGCTTCTTTCTTGCCACAGGCGGCGAGGGCAGCGGCGGCAATCACAGCTGCCAGGAGGAGAGACTTGTTCATTTGGATAGTACCTAAGGAGTGTTGGAAAAGTTGCTGGAAACGCCATCGCCACCCAAGGCTCCGGCCAGGACAATCATGTGCTGCGTCAATTCTGTCCAGCCTTCGAGTATACAAAAGCTGTGGGCCTGACTCAGGGGAAACCCTAGCAGCCTGCCACGCCCGCGCCAGAGTTTACAAACCGAGCACCGACGCCGCAAAGCCCGGGCTGCTGCCGCGTAACAGTTCGTCGAGAGTTTCCCGAATCTGCAGCCGGCGTTCGGGCAGCTCGGTACAGACACCGGTGCTGCGCACGAGGTCAAGGCGCTGCATTGCCCAACCCGGCACGTGCATCGCACTTGGAAAGTTGATCGCATCGATATGCCGGCTTTGGCGGCAATCGATGAGGTGAGACCAGGTTCGGCGCCAGACCACGAAGCGAGCCTGGTTGCGCAAGACCGCGTCATAACCCGCCGCCACCATCACGAAGCGCCGTCCCGGCTTGGCCCAGGCACCCAGCGACTCTGCGACGGCGCGCTCCTGCAGCGGCCAGTCCTCGAAGTTGGAATCACTGACAACAATTTCCCGCCAGCCGCGCTGTGCCGCAGCGGCAAACGCCTCACGCAACAATTGGGAAAATGCCTCGCGGCCGGCAAACCTGCCGGTCTGCAACACGCCGGGTACGGCGCCCTCAGAGTCCATGCATCCACCCGACAGAACACCAGTCCCGCAGCAACGCCATCGCCTGCGGGCTGGCTGCGGCCAGCGCCGGTAACGCCAGGCAGCGCGCATCGGCCAGACGGCGTATCAACTCTGCGTCGCGTCCACCGGCGACGAAACTCTCGCCGTTGACGAACACGTGGCGGTCGTCATACATCATTCTGGTCCTTGGATCGAGCCGTAAATCGCCAGTATCTGCATGACGCTTGGCGCTGTCAAACCAGACATTGTTTTTCGGCTCGGTCAACGACTCGCCCAGGACGCGCTCCAGCGCCAACGGTGTTTCCAGCACCGTCTGCAGCGCGTTGCGCGCAAAGCCTGTCAGACCGGGTGGTATCTCTGCGGCGTTGGCAACCGCAAGCTGGCCAGGATCACGGTACAAGCGGCGGCTCGTATCGTCCGCGGCGTCGTGTGCCAGCCGCTGCAACAGGTCGCTTGCCAGCATGCCGGCGGCAGGTGCCTGAAATCCTATCGACCATGTCATGCACTCACCAACAGCGACGCCCTCGTGTGCATAACGCGGGGGCAAATACAACATGTCGCCGGGCGCCAGCACCACATCCTGGTCAGGCTCGAAACTGGCCAGAATCTTGAGCGGAACTCCCGCAAGCAAATCGAGCTTCTTCTGGCGCCCGAAGCGCCAGCGGCGCTGGCCCTGGGCCTGCAGCAGGAACACATCGTAGCTGTCGAAGTGTGGTCCGACGCCGCCAGCATCGGTAGCGTAACTGACCATCACATCGTCGAGCCGCGCGTCCGGCACAAAACGAAACTGGTTCAACGCCTCTCGCGCCATCGCCACATGCTGGTCCACCCCCTGCACCAACAGAGTCCAGCCCGGGCGCGATACCGGGGGCAGTGAGCGTTTGCCGAACGGTCCGTGGCGCAGCTTCCAGCCCCCTGCGGCCCCCGCCCCGGGTGCCACCACCAGCCTGGATTCGACGTCAGCACGCCCGGCGAGGTCGAACAGGGCGCGCCGACCCAGTTCCGGTGAAAACGCAGGAACTGCCTGGCGCACCAGCAGCGGTTTCTTCTGCCAGTGGCGCCGCATGAACTGATGCGGGCTCAATCCGGCCAGCAGTTGCAATGGCTGATGCACATCCATGGGTGGTTCCGGTTGGTTTCGAGAAGCAGGAATCAAGCTGCGACAATTCTCCTATGGAAATCAACAAGCAATGCGTGGTAGCACTGACCTGGACGCTGAAGGACACTTTGGGCGAGGTGCTGGATGAGCTGGCGGACCCGGTCGAGTTCCTGGTGGGCGGCGACGACCTGTTCGTGGCGATCGAAGATGCCTTGCAGGGCCATGCGGCGGGTGCACTGGTCAACCTGCACCTGGAGCCGGAACAGGCCTTCGGGGACTTCGACGACCAACTGGTTTTTCTCGAAGCAAGGAAGCTGTTTCCCCCTGAGATCGAAGAGGGCATGGGCTTCGAAGGCAGTGCACTTCCTGCGGGTTGCAATCCAGCTGCGCCAAAGGACGCCCTGTATACGGTGACAGAACTTTATCCCGACCATGTGGTGCTGGACGGCAACCACCCGTTGGCTGGCATCGCATTGCGGCTGTCACTCACAGTCGCGGCAGTGCGCGAGGCGAGCCAGGAAGAAATCGGGAGCGGCACTGCGGGCACCGGTTTCTTCAAGGTGCACGCGCAGGCTCCGGGATCGCGCAACCTGCACTGACAAGCAAAGGGCCGCAAATTCACCGGAGTGTCGCGACGCGTCTGTCCGCTTGCCCGTGTTCTGGCGCCCACAGCGCGGCAGCCATCAAAGAAGCCCAAAACGGGCGATGCATTCATTGCTGCGGCGCAGGATCGGCTGCCTCACGGGCGTGGCCCGGTGCCGTCCCGGGTCAGGTCTGACCGGTCGATCCATAACCCGCTTCGCCACGCCCACTCGGAGGAAACTCAGCCACGAAGTTGAAGCGGGCCTGTACCACCGGCACGATCACCAACTGTGCAATACGCTCCATGGGTTCTATGGTGTACGCCTGCGGACTGCGGTTCCACGCGCTGACCATCAACTGGCCCTGGTAGTCGCTGTCGATCAGGCCGACCAGGTTGCCCAGCACGATGCCGTGTTTATGGCCCAGGCCGGAGCGCGGCAGGATCAACGCTGCGTAAGCCGGATCGGCCAGGTAAATCGCCAACCCCGTAGGAACCAGTTGCCAGGCGTTGGGTGCCAGTGTCAGCGCGCTGTCGAGACAGGCACGCAAGTCGAGCCCGGCACTGCCGGCCGTGGCGTAGGTCGGCATGCTCTGCAGCAGCCGCCCATCGAGCAGCTTGACGTCAACTTTCATGTGGTTGTCGCCCGATCCGCCGGTGCCGCAGCCAGCATGCCGGCACAATGCGCCACCAACTGGCGCGCCAACTCGAGTTTGGGCGCGCGCGGCAGTTCCAGCACGGCCGTCGCCGTGACCAGCAGCAAGGCGTTGTCGTCCATGCCAAAGGTAGCAGGACCGATATTACCGACCAGCAGCGGAACGCCTTTGCGCAGGCGCTTGGCTTGGGCATTGGCCAACAAGTCCTGGCTCTCGGCAGCGAATCCGACACACAACAAGGCGCCACTACGCGCGCGCTCGGAGCGCGCCACCTCAGCCACAATGTCCGGGTTTTCGGCGAAACGCAACTGCGGCAGCCCGCCCGAACCGTCCTTCTTGATTTTTTGGTCGGATGCGTTGTCGACGCGCCAGTCGGCGACCGCCGCCGCCGCCACCATGAGGCTTGCCCTGTGCGCCTGCTCCAGCGTTGCCGCGTGCATTTCCCGCGCCGAGCGCACATCGATGCGGGTCACGCCGCGCGGGGTCGCAAGCGCCACCGGTCCGGCCACCAGGGTTACTACTGCGCCCGCTTCGTGGGCCGCCCTGGCGATTGCAAACCCCATCTTGCCGCTGCTGAGATTGGTAATGCCGCGCACCGGATCGATCGCTTCGTAGGTCGGTCCGGCAGTCACCAGCACCTGCTGACCTACCAGTAGCTTGGGTTGGAAGAAGGCGATCACATCCTCCACCAACTCGGCTGGCTCCAGCATCCGCCCGTCACCGGTCTCACCACAGGCTTGGTCACCACTGCCAACACCCAGCAACACCGTACCGTCCTGGCGCAATTGCTCCATGTTGCGCTGCGTTGCTGGATGGGCCCACATCTCGCGGTTCATTGCCGGTGCCAGAAGCAACGGCACGCGGGGCCGCGGGCGCGCCAGGCACATCAAGCTCAGCAATTCGTCCGCCGCTCCATGCGCCAGTTTGGCCATGAAATCCGCACTGCACGGCGCCACCAGAATCGCGTCCGCCGCGCGCGCGAGATTGATGTGCGGCATGTTGTTGGGCTCGCGTACATCCCACTGCGAGGTCTGAACCACTCTGCCGCTGAGTGCCTGCATCGTCACTGCAGTGATGAAGCGTTCGGCCGACTGCGTCATCACGACCTGCACCGTGGCACCTTCCTTGATCAGGGCGCGGCATAGCTCCGCCGCCTTGTAACAGGCGATGCCGCCGGTCAGGCCCAGTACCAGATGTCTGTCGCGTAGTTGCATGGAAACGGCCCGCCAACTGGCATGGCAATTGTGAGAAAGATTCGCCTTGCCGCAATGTAGCAGACGCCTATAATTCTGCTTTATCACCTGATCGAACCGAACGGTTCGCCCCTGACATGACCAAATTTGTCTTCGTCACCGGCGGTGTCGTGTCCTCCCTTGGCAAGGGAATCGCCTCAGCCTCCCTCGCTGCGATCCTGGAATCGCGAGGCCTGACAGTCACTTTGATCAAGCTCGATCCGTACCTCAACGTGGACCCGGGAACGATGTCACCGTTCCAGCACGGCGAGGTGTTCGTCACCGAGGACGGCGCGGAAACCGATCTGGATCTGGGGCACTACGAGCGTTTCATCGAAACCCGCATGCGCCGCAGCAACAATTTCACTACCGGGCAGATTTACAAGAGTGTGCTGGAGAAGGAGCGTCGCGGCGACTACCTGGGCAAGACCGTACAGGTGATTCCGCATGTCACCAACGAGATCCAGGAGTTCGTCAAACGCGGCGCACGTTTTGGCGAACCGGACGCAGTGGATGTAGCCATTGTGGAAATTGGTGGCACGGTGGGTGACATCGAGTCCCTGCCGTTTCTGGAAGCGGTGCGCCAGATGAGCCTCAAGCTGGGACCCAACAACTCGGCCTTTGTGCACCTCAGTTACGTGCCATGGATCGCCGCGGCAGGCGAACTCAAGACCAAGCCGACCCAGCACACGGTGCAGAAGATGCGCGAGATCGGCATCCAGCCCGACGT
>JAJAZK010000596.1 GCA_026785765.1 Rhodoferax sp.
ATTCTGGTGGCAGGCCCCGACATCGGCGGATTGGCGGCCGCTTTGGCTTTGGCGCGCCAGGGTTTTGCCGTGACTGTGCTGGAACAGACCGTGCGGGGCGCAACGCTGCGCCAGCACCACAACGATTTATGGAAGGGCCTCGCGCCAAAGCGCTTCTACGACGCGCTGGCGTGGTTGTATGGCTGGCGCGCCGACAATTGCCTGGCCACCAGAAACCGTCCGTACGATCCAACATAGACAACACCATGACCGATCTTGCCCGCCTGGAAGATCTGCCGCCAGACTACCGCAATGCCTTGACCGCGCAAAACCTGGTGCCCCTGTGGCCCAGCCTGCGCGCGCTGCTGCCAGAGGGTACGCCACGGCCGAATACACGCGCCACACATTGGTCGTATGCGGCGATCCGGCCGCTGCTGCTGCGCGCCGGCGAACTGACACCCATCGAAAAGGCCGAACGCCGCGTGCTGGTGCTCGCCAATCCGGGCCACGGACTGGAGAAAATGCAGGCCAGCGCCGCCATCTATCTGGGAATGCAGTTGTTGTTGCCCGGTGAATGGGCGCCGGCGCACCGCCATACACCGAACGCGGTGCGCATGGTGGTGGAAGGTGAAGGCGCATGGACCACGGTGGATGGCGAGAAATGCAGCATGCGCCGCGGCGACCTGGTACTAACCCCAAGCGGGCTGTGGCACGAGCATGGGCACGATGGAACGCAACCGGTGATCTGGCTCGATGTGCTGGACCTGCCCATCGTGTATTACCTGGAAGCCAGTTACCACGTCAACGGCAGCCGGCAAAGCCAGCGGCCCGGGCGCAGCGACGGCGTATACGCACACGGCGGACTGTTACCGACCGAGGTGTTCTCTCGCCCGGGCCAGGCCTACCCGATGCTGCGTTATCCCTGGGAGCAGGCGCGCGCCGCATTGCTGGAACTGGCGGACGCACAACCGCAACAGAGCGCGCTGCAGCTCACCTACAGCAACCCGGAAACCGGCGGCGACGCGCTGAACATTCTGGGTTTTTACGCCTTGATGTTGCGCCCCGGTCAGACGTTGCAGTTGCCGCTGCGGTCCCCGGCGATGGTGTTCCATCTGATCGAAGGCGGCGCAACCGTGCAGGTGGCAGACCAGCAATTCAGACTGGCCGAATCCGACACCTGTTGTGCGCCCGGGTTCAGCGCGGTGACGCTGTCGAACAATGCTTCAGACACGCCGGCCTTCCTGTTCATGGCCGACGAGACCCCGCTGCACCGGAAACTGGGCGTGTTTGAAATGCGTGGCCCCGCGCCCGCCAGCGCCTGAGCCGCCCTCAGTAGCCAAGGTTCAGATCCACCTGGTGCAGCAGCGGCTGGCCGCAGCGGTAGCGCGCCAGGTTGTCGATAAAGCGCTGCGCCGAGCGCTGGAACATCAGGGTCTGGGCGCGCCCCGACAAATGCATGCTGATGTGGGCGTTGTCCAGATCCCACAGGGGGTGGTCGGCCGGCAACGGCTCCGGGTCGGTAACGTCCAGGAAGGCGGCGGCGATGGTCTTGTTGCGCAACGCCTGGAGCAGCGCATCCTGGTCGACCACGGTGCCGCGCGCCACATTCAGCAGCACCGCACCCGGCCGCATCGCCGCCAGTTCGGGTGCACCAATCATGCGGATCGTGTCTGGCGTCGCGGGCACGGCCAGCAAGGTACCCAGCCACCAGGCGCCGGTGGGAGAACGGCGCAGCAGCACCAGTTGCAGCAGGCCGGCCCAGATCGGGCCGCTGCCCGGGGCAATTGCCGTCCCGACGGCCACACTGCTGGCCTTGACCCCGGCAAAAAAGCTCAGGTTGCAGGCCGCCATGTTTGATTTGAGTATTTCGATCAGAAAGCGTTTTGGCCAATCGACAACCGTCAGACTGAGCAATTCCGCGGATCACATATAATACCGAGTAAATTAACTCAGTACGAACATAAACTCCCTTGATCTACCACCGACCCATCGCGCGAGTTCTCGGCGCCCGGCTCGCAGAGGCACCGCAGCGCCTGCAGATTCTTGCGGGCCCGCGCCAAGTTGGAAAGACAACACTAATCCAGCAGGCGTTGATCGAGCGGCCGTCCACGTCCTACTTATCACTCGCTGCTGACGACCCAAACCGATCAGGATCGGCAGACCATTACGCGCAAGTGCCGAGTTTGGCCCCCGCCAAGGGTGCCAGTGCGCCGACTGCCAGTTGGCTACGCGAGTCCTGGGAGCTCGCCGAACGTCGCGCATTGGCATGGGGTGAATCGGATCATCCTGCGTCAAGAGCCTTGCCGTTTGTGCTCGTGTTCGACGAGATTCAACTTGTGCCGCAATGGTCGAGCGACGTGAAAGGCCTGTGGGATGGCTTTCGCAAGCGAGGGGTGCGGATGCACGTCGTGCTGCTCGGGTCAGCCCCACTGCTTGTACAGCAAGGCCTTCACGAAAGCCTCACGGGGCGATACGAGCTGATTCGAGTGACCCATTGGTCCTTCGCAGAAATGAATGACGCCTTCGGATTCACTCTCGATCAGTACGTTCACTTTGGCGGTTACCCCGGCACTGCATCCCTGATTCACGACGAAGAGCGTTGGCGTGCTTACGTTCGTGACGCATTGATCGAGCCGAGCATTGAAAGAGACGTGCTTGCGATGGCTAGAGTCGACAAGCCTGCCATGTTGCGCCGCCTGTTCGAACTAGGCTGTGACTACTCCGGGCAGATTGTTTCCCTGAGCAAAGTCGGTGCGACATTGGGTGAAGGCCACACCGACACGCTGGCGCATCAACTCACGCTGCTTGGACAAGCAGGTTTGTTGACAGGATTGCAAAAGTACGCTGCACAAGCCATCCGGCAGCGAAAGTCACCCCCCAAGTTCCAGGTAAACAACAACGCGTTGATGACAGCCGCTGCAACGTACCGGTTCGATGAGGCGCGCGCTGATCGCAGCCATTGGGGCAGGCTGGTGGAAAGTGCCGTTGGTGCGCATCTCGTCACCACCGCCGACGCCGATACGCGAGTTCACTATTGGCGTGAGGCCGACATGGAGGTGGACTTCGTCGTCGAGAGTCGAGGCAAGTTGGCAGCGGTCGAAGTCAAGACGGTTCAAGGTATGACCCGACACCGTGGTCTTGATGAGTTCTGCCGTAGGCATCCAGATGCACGCCGCTGGCTCGTAGGCAGCGATGAACTGCCACTGGGGGAGTTCCTGCGACAAGACGCGGCATATTGGACAAGCTAGCAGCCCGGGTAAGGACCATGGTGGCGACTCAATCCACACCGATCAATACCGGCACGCCGCATGTGGCACGGCGTGCCATGGCGATTCGAGGGAATCGCGTTCAGGACTCCCGCCCCTTGGCTGACTGGCGGCACGTCAATGCATACGTCTTGCTTGGCGATCCCGGCGCAGGTAAGTCCTGGAGCTTTGACGCGGAATCTGCGGCTTGCGGCGGCGTATCGATTTCTGCGCGCGACATCGTTGCCGGCATCGCTGGCACAAATGTGGACGGCCAAACCATATTCATCGACGCGCTCGACGAAGTTCGGGCGGGCGCGAGCGACGGCAGAGTTCCATTCGACGCCATCCGCGCATGGCTCGCCCGGGCAGGCCACCCGCGCTTTCGCTTGTCCTGTCGTGAGGCCGACTGGTTGGGACAGAGTGACCAACGCGCCCTTGAGCGTGTAGCACCGGACGCGCAGGTGGAGGTGCTTCACCTCGAACCGTTCACGCGCGAAGACGTGTTCGCCGTTCTTCGCGACAGGTCGACCGAAGCACCTGACCCAGAGGCGTTTTGGCACAAAGCCGAGCAATTCAGCTTGACCGGGTTGTTCGGCAATCCGCTGCTGCTCGACCTGACAATAAAGGCCGTCGCAGCGGGTGGCGGCCGCTGGCCATCAAGTCGGCAAGGCATCTACGAAGCTGCTTGCCGCCAACTAGCCACCGAAACGTCAGAGGAGCACCTTGCGGTCAAGCCGCCCCAACCCGGCGATACCGACAGGCTCCTGGACGATGCTGGCCTCTTGTGCGCGGTACTCTTGCTCAGCAACAAACGGTCTTGGACGCAGCAGCCGAACGCCCCGCAAGATGCGGTGGCACTGTCGACCATCCCGGAGTCGCTGCCGCTGCGGAACGCAGGTGCAGCGCTGGCAACCAAGGTGTTCAGCACCGTCGCGGGCTTCTCGGCGCCGCGCCACCGAACTATTGCCGAGTACCTCGCCGCCAAGGCACTAAGTAGACGCCTGGATGCCGGTCTGCCACTGGGGCGGCTACTTTCCCTCATTCAGGGTTTTGATGGGCGACCCGTTGACCCCCTTCGCGGGCTTTTCGCGTGGCTCCTGGTACATCATCAGCGCGATCGCGCGCGATTGATTCGACTTGACCCGCTTGGTGTCGTGTTGAACGGCGATGTGGCGGCTCTAAGCACATCAGATCGCCTGGCTTTACTCGAAGCCCTGAGTGATGCTGCGCAGCAGGACAAGGGATTCCGGCGAGGCTCGTGGGTGAGTCATCCGTTCGGCGCACTTGCGACTGATGACATGGCGCCGACTTATGACTCGCTTTTGCGCGCTCCAGTTCGGGACGATGGCCACCAAGCGTTCATCGCCTGTGTACTCGATGCCCTGATGCATGGTGAGCCCATGCCTGTGTTGGCGCCCGCGTTTGAATCGTGGATAGAAGACGAAAGCGCATGGATCGGAAACCGGCTTGCTGCTTACGAGGCCTGGAAGCACAACTGTGGCTTCCAGGCCGGCAAGACGCGCGTATGGTTGGAACGAGTTTTTGTCGGCACCGTGATTGATCGCGATGACCGCCTTTTAGGCGCGTTTCTTACCGATCTTTACCCGGAGTGCGTAGGTCCACGCGAAGTACTGAAGTACTTGTGGCCATACAGCCGTCGAAACGGGATCGCCGAGTATTCAACGTTCTGGCGCCACTCATTGCTTCGACTATCACGCGCACAGGACTTTGTGGAGTTGGCTGACGCGTGGGTAGCGGCAAAGCCTGCGGCGTCTGACGAGGCGCAGGACTATGACACCCGGCAATTGAGCGGCGAGATCCTGTGTGCCGCGCTTGTTCAGGCTGGCAACGATGTCCCGGTCGGGCGCCTCTACGCGTGGCTTGGCATTTGCATTGACGAGCATGGCTTCTCGAAGCTGCGGGACGATTCTCGGCGTGAGGTCGCGAAATGGCTTTACGTGCGACCTGATCGCATCAAGGCGGTGGTGAGACTCGGCTATGAGTCGACTCGCCCCGACAAACAGGGGCACCGACCCTTTTGGGAGGCGGAACAACGATTGCACGGTGCGCGCATGCCGCGCGACTGGCTGTCCTTTCTACTCGATCTTGCAGCAACAACGCAGGATGAAGAACTTGC
Source organism: Rhodoferax sp. (assembly GCA_026785765.1). GTDB lineage: Bacteria > Pseudomonadota > Gammaproteobacteria > Burkholderiales > Burkholderiaceae_C > CAISIP01. Next base: position 5,365 of record JAJAZK010000596.1, read on the forward strand.
CAAGTATTCCTTTCGACGGGTAGCCCACGCAGTTGTCGATCCTCCTGCCGGATTCGACATCCCGACTATGGAGCACCTTGAGGAATGGGTCAAAACACAGTCCCTGAAGTGGCCATTGGCCCGTGAATGGCTTCGGCAGGCATGGACGTCGGACCCAAAAGACTGGCAGGGTGATCATCTGCGGCGGGAACGACAACACAAGGCGCAGCGGAGCCAGGCACGCGAGGACCGAAAGCAAGCGAACCAGCCATATCTAGGGGCATTGCGAAGTGGCACAGCACCAATAGGTCTCTTGCACCAGCTTGCCTTGGCGCACGACGAGCGATTCAACGACATCCGCGGCGATACACCACTGGAACTAGTCCAGGATTTCCTGGTAACGGACGAGGAAACCGCGCTTGCCGCACTCGCAGGGCTCGATCAAGTCCTTGCCCGCGATGACATTCCTTCTGCGGACGAAATTCTCGACACCGACGCGAAGGGAAAGTACCACTACATTCGTCCTGCGGCCCTTTTAGCCGCGTCGCGCATCGTTGAAAAGTCGCCCGAGGCACCATTATCTTGGGATGACGGATTGGCCCAACAGCTGGTCGCGTTCTATCTTACCGATGGGGTCGGGGAGATGCCAGGGTGGTACCGGCGTCTCGTTGCTGAACGGCCTGCACTAGTTGCACCGATCTTTGCCCGCTACGCCGTACCCCGGTTGCGCAGCAATAAAAGTGCTGCGATCACTGGCCTCTGGGCGCTTAGCCGCGAGCCCGATCATCGCGGGCTAGCGCGCTTGATACTGCCCAACCTTCTTGAACGGTTTCCGTTGCGTGCCAGTGAAGTCGGACGCGGCGAACTCAACCGTTCATTGTTAGCTGCCCTGCACCTGCTCGACGATGCCGAAGCAGCGCCTATCGTCCAGCAAAGGCTTGCCCAGCCCGGACTCGACGCAGCGCAGCGCGTCTGCTGGCTGGTGGCGGACTTGCCCTATCGTGCCGACGCGGCCGAGCGCCTTGCCGAGTGGGTTGGCAAGAATGAACGCCGCGCAGTGACGTTGGGTGTCGCCTTGTATGAGCAGGGAATTTTGGGGCGCACCGTGCATCGCCTCTCGCCAAGCGCTGTACGGAGCTTGATCGAGGTGTTGGCGCCAATCACGCCCCGCGAGCTTGGCTCGCGATCAGGTTGGGTCACGGTAGCCAATAACCGCGAGGAGACCGTGCGCGGCTTGTTCGAAGCCTTGTCGTCGAACCCCAGCAACGACGCACGTTTGGAGCTGCGCGCGTTGGGTGCGTCAAACCGCCTTGGAAAATGGAAGGACGTGGTGGACTACAGCGTTAGCGTTCAGCAATCCACCACACGTGAAGCGCTTTTTCAAGCGCCCGATCCAGCTGCGGTGGCGCTGGTGATCGCCAACCTCTCACCAGCCAATGCGGCCGACTTGCAGGCGTTGGTCGCCCAGCATCTGAGCGATATCGAAGCCGAGCTGCGCGGCGCCGACACCCATCTCGTCCGGCAGTTTTGGCAGAAGGCGGAAGTTGGCCAGAAGCCACGCGACGAGAACTACTGCCGCGACTTGCTACTGGACAGGCTTCGAGTGCGATTGGCGCCCCTGAACATCAGCATCGCAAGGGAACAGAGCAAAGCTTCAGACAAACGTGTCTATATGTTGGCCGATTTCATGCGCGCTGGCGAGCGAATCTCAGTCCCTATTGAGGTGAAAAAGGAAAGCGACAACAAGTTGTGGACAGCATGGCGAGACCAACTCCAGCGCCTTTACACGATTGACCCTGCAGCGGGTGGCTATGGCCTTTACTTGGTGCTGTGGTTCGGCTATCGCCCGCGCGCAACGCCAGAGGGAGCGAAACCGCGAAACGCGTCGCAAATGCGGGAGTTGATCATTGAGCGCATGCCCGAATCAGACAGGCATCGACTCGACGTGGTGGCACTCGACTTATCGCTGCCGGCATCCACTTGAGAAGCCCTC
>JAJAZK010000597.1 GCA_026785765.1 Rhodoferax sp.
CATCGCAGCCCACTCGGGCGCGTCCAACTGCGGTTTCTAGGATCATGCGGGCTCGCGGAGATGTTGAGAGCGTCGGCTCCATCATACTTGGCGCTCGGTCAAACCCTGCGCAAATGCAGCCACGCGCCGCGTCGGGCTTCGCGCGGTGTGGCCAATGGTGCGCGTCAAATCGCCGCCTCGGCCCTCAGTTCGGCAATGCGGTCGGCGCCATAACCCAGCGCGGACAGAATTTGCCCGGTGTGCTGGCCCAGGCCGGGGACCGCGTCCATGCGCGGCGCGCCCGCTTCCCAGGAGCCTGGCGGTAACAACGCCGGCACCGGGCCGGCCGCAGTGTCCACCGTACACCAGCGCTGGCGGGCCTGCAATTGCGGATGGGCCCAGACCTGCTGCATCGCGTTCACCTGCCCGTTGGCAATGCCGGCTTCGTCCAGTCGTTGTGCGACCTGGGCTGCACTGAGCGCGGCAAAACTTTGCACAATCAGGGCCGACAACTCGGCACGCCGTTCACTGCGGCGTGCGGTCGTGGCAAAACGCTCCTCCAGGGCAAGCCCAGGTTGCATCAAAACCTTATCGCAAAAGACCTTCCATTCGCGGTCATTCTGCAAACCCAGCATGACCGTCTGTCCATCCCCTGCGACAAAAGGTCCATACGGGTAGATGGTGGCGTGGCTGGCCCCGGTGCGCGGTGGCGGCGGCGCACCTTCAAACGCGTAGTACAGCGGGAAACCCATCCACTCGGTAAGCGACTCCAGCATGGAGATGTCGATCCGTTGGCCCTGCCCGGTCTGCTGGCGGTGCATCAAGGCCGCAAGAATCTGGGTGAACGCATACATGCCTGCAGCAATATCGGCCATCGACAATCCGGCCTTCGATGGTGTCTCTGCGGTTCCGGTCACGGAGACCAGACCCGCCTCGGCCTGGATCAGCAGGTCGTACGCCTTCTTGTCGCGGTAGGGCCCATCACTGCCATAACCCGAGATGTCGCAGACGATGAGGCCGGGCTTTTCCTTGGACAGTGTGGCGTACGACAAACCCAGCCGCGCTGCCGCGCCGGGCGCCAGGTTCTGTACCAACACGTCCGCCTGTTCCAGCACGAGGCGCAGCAAAATCTTCTGTGCCTCGGGGTGCTTGAGATCCAGCGTGAGGCTTTCCTTGGATCGGTTGGTCCAGACGAAGTGTGAGGCCAGTCCACGCACCCGGTCGTCGTAGGCGCGGGCAAAGTCGCCCACGCGAGGCCGCTCGATCTTGATGACGCGGGCGCCCAAATCCGCGAGTTGGCGCGTCGCAAAGGGTGCCGCGATGGCATGTTCCAACGCGACAACAGTGATTCCGTTTAGTGGCTGCATGGTGGTGCTCAGGCCAGGGTGGCGGTGGCATCCATGGTGAGCCAGGATTCATGGTCGCGGCTCCACAGACGCACCGTCTTGCCATCCGTGGAGGGCTCGCCGTGCACACTGAACGGATGCATGTCGAAAGTTGGGCGGACCGCCTTGAAGCTGAACGTGCGAACGATCGCCTGCGGCCACTCGCGCCGCAGCATGTCCATCAGCAGCGTGGCGATCAGCGGCCCATGCACTACCAGGCCGGGGTAACCTTCGACCTGCGTCGCATACTTGCGGTCGTAATGGATGCGATGGCCATTGAAGGTCAGCGCCGAGTAACGGAAAAGCAACACATCGTCGGGCACGATGCGGCGCTGCCACCGCGAATGGCCCGGCGCAGCGGTTGGAGCGGGGGCCACGTCATCCGCCGAGGGCGCGGCGCGGTACACGATTTGCTGGTGTTCGGTGAGCGCAATGGCGTTGGTAGTGTTGCGACGCAGTTCGTGCCGCAGCTTCACGAAAATCAGGCTTCCGCTGCGACCGGGCTTTTCTTGAACACCCACGATGGTTGAGGTGCGAGAGAGGGCGTCGCCTACGCACAGCGGCTCATGAAACACGAAGTCGCTGGCGGCCCACATACGCCGCGGCAACGCCACTGGCGGCAGGAAACCACCGCGCTGCGGGTGGCCGTCAGGCCCGCTGCCGGTCAGCGCATGGATGGGCAAAAAGTACAGCCAGTGCCACAGGGGCGGCAAGGGCGTGCCCGGTGCGGGCCGCTCGCCCTGTGCACCCGGCCAGTCCAGCGTGGCCGCCAGCGCGGCAACCGGTGTGGCAGTGACCACGTCGTGAGCGACTTCGGTGCGCCCGACCCAATCCTGCAAGTTCATGGCGTTCCTGTGGTTTTGGTGCAGCCACCTGTGCCGGGCTGGTCTTGGCCACGCAGCGTGCTGTCCTGCCGCGCGCCCAAGCCAACCTGTCAACGCGGTGAAATGGTCGGAATCACTTTGCGCCCATGTCGCCGGTAAATCTGGAAGTCGCTGTCCAGTGTCAGTACTTTGCAGGGCTCAAGCAACTCTGTCATGCGGATCAGGCAGGCATCCGCCAACGAAGCGGGTACGTTGTCATAGCGTTCGAACATGGCTCGCACGGCGCTGACCTGGTCGCCCAAGTGCATGTTGACTTGCACGACGCTCCGCTCAATCAAAGCGAGTGCCTTGGCCGGGTCAAAACCGTGGCGGGCCAGCAGGAAGCAGGTTTCAGCCACGACCGCTTCGCAAGTCTGGAAGGGACCGAGGTGCTGGGCGAATTAATTCTTGGCCCACTCGTGGTGTATGTAGTCAAGGCAGTGCAAAGCCACCCAGGGGCCGGTGTCCAGAATCAGGTGATGCGTCATCCAGGGGGGTTCAGACTTGGCCGAAACCATCCATGTGCGCGGGGTTGCTCGCCAGGTCTTTGGGCCCACCCGCAAAACAACCAACCAGGTCACCAGCGCGCTCCAACGCCGACGCGGGTGGTGTGCCGGTATGGCGCTGGCTCAAATAGCACGACAAAGCGCGCCGCACCAGTTCGGACTTGCTCACATGCTCGCGCTTGCAGGCGGACGCCACAGCCTCATCCAGCTGCGACGGGAGTTTGACAGTCATGGTGTTCACGCCCAGATATTACCATCCGGCGATTGGTAATACAAACCTTTTGGTACTTCTTCAGGTGCAATCGCCGCAGTTGCTTGAGCGCGCTGGCGAAGCCGTCCCAATCCAGCCCCGCCGCCTGCGCCACTTGGCGCGGCCCCAGCGCCACGCCCTCCTCCATGGCCTTTAATCGCTCTCGCCGTCCAGGTATCCCGCATAGAACTCGCGCACGTGCGGCATCACGCGCCGCGCAAAGACGCGTCGCTCCTGCTCGATGGCACTCAACGGCTGCGCCATCCGCTCGGCGATTTCCTGCAGCACGCGGTCGCGGTCCACGCGTGTGAACCGGCGCTTCCGGTAAATCCATTCGCCGCCAACCATCACGCTGTGCACTGCGCCCGCCTTCGCGCGCTGAACCAGCACATCGACCATGTCGAGACTGTCGTCCTGGTACGGGAACGTGACGGCATTCCAGTCGATCAGCACCAGGTCGGCTGCCATGCCGGGCTCCAGCTTGCCGATCTGGCCAGCAAATGGCGTAGTGCCCGCACCATGCTCGGTGGCCATGCGCAGCACTGCCGCCGGTGACGGATGCGGTGCCTCGATGCCGGGTTCGCGGTGCGCACTGAGCACCATGCGCATTTCCTGCAGCATGTCGCGATCGTCGTTGATGCCCGCCTCGTCGATGCCGATCGCCACCGCAATCCCCCGTTCCAGGAAGCGGTTGAGCGGCGCCACGCCGCTCTTGAGCCTGAAATTGGAACTGCAGTTGTGGCAGATCCGGGTCCTGGTGTGCGCGCACAGATCGATGTCGTCACTGGTCAGCCAGACGCCATGCCCGATGGTCAGGCGCGGGCCGGTCAGGCCCATCCGGTGGATATGTTGCATGGCCGAACCACCCGTGCGCCTGCGGGCGTAGGCTTTCTGGTAGGGTGTCTCGAGCAAATGCATGTGCATGGGCACGCCATGGCGCTCAGACAACTCCGCCGCCGTCTCGAGGGCCCGGTCGGACAACCAGTGCAGATTGGATGGCGCGACCTGGACCTTGACCAGCGCGTCATCGCGCTGGCGCCGAACCAGTTCGGTAAAGATGTCCACCTGCGCTTCCAGGGATACCGTGAATCGACCAAAGTAATCGCTCATCGCAGGGCGAAGGTCTTGCGGCAGGCGGGCGACGAAATCCTGATCGGCCTCATAAACCAGCCGGTTCTGGTCCCGCAGGGCCATCGAGTAGGACGCCCGCATGCCGATGGCGCGATAGGCGCCCATGACCTGTTCGGCTGCCGCCAGAATTTCCGCTGGCGTGCCCGGCGCCCTGCTGTGCAGATGCTGCACGGTGGTGACACCACTGGCGACCATCTCGAAAGCCGAGTACAGGGTATCGGTAACCAGGTCGACATCGCGCAAGGCGAGCCGGCTGGCGAACCACAATTCCAGCGGGTAGTCTGGCGAACCCAGTTGGGTGGGCGTCAGCCCGACGTGGTGGTGGGCGTTGACCAAGCCCGGGATCACGATGAATCCCGAGCCACCCA
>JAJAZK010000598.1 GCA_026785765.1 Rhodoferax sp.
TATTGCGGCCCGGCTGCTGCAGAGCCCGGCCGCGTGTTTACCCGGATAGTCTTCCTCGACAAGTGCTTGAGTCGCAGCCATAAAGTGTATACACTTGTGTTTCCATGTCGCCGCGGAGCCGGGCCACCCCCTTGTTCGCGACCCCCAGCCTGCTTACAGCGCCCGCAGTGGTCAGCAGCAAGGGCTAGTTCGCAATGGCAAGATTTGTGCGAACAGGCCCCACACCTTCTCCCTTGAAAAGGGCTTTGGCACATGGAATCCTATTACCTCGACTGGGCCAACCTGCTGTTGCGTTGGCTGCATGTGATCACGGCGATCGCATGGATCGGGTCCTCGTTCTATTTCGTCTTTCTCGACAGCAGTCTGGTCCCGCCCGAGTCGCAGGAACTGAAGGACCAGGGAGTCGGCGGTGAACTGTGGGCCGTACACGGGGGCGGCTTTTACAACCCGCAGAAATACGCGGTTGCTCCCAAGGTGCTGCCGCAGAACCTGCACTGGTTCTACTGGGAGAGTTACAGCACCTGGCTCAGCGGAATGGCGCTGTTTACCGTGTCCTATTTGTGGAGCGCCAGCACTTACCTCATCGACAAGTCGCTCATGAACTGGTCCAGTGGCGCGGCAATTGGTGTGGCGTTGTCGTTCCTGGCCGTTTTCTGGATCGTCTACGACCTGATCTGCCAGGCCTTTGGCCGACGCAAACACGGTGACGCGATTGTGGGCGCTCTGGTATTGCTGGTGGTGTGTTTTGCGTCCTGGCTGGCCTGCCACTGGTTCGCCGGGCGCGCTGCATTTCTGCTGGTCGGCGCCATGATCGCCACTGCCATGACCGCAAACGTGTTTTTCTGGATCATTCCGGGCCAGCGCAGCACGGTGCAGGACCTGCGCGAAGGCCGCCCCGTGAACCCGATCCATGGCCAACGCGCCAAGCAGCGCAGCGTGCACAACACCTACTTCACGCTACCGGTCCTGTTTGCGATGCTGAGCAACCATTACAGCTTCACCTACACGCACCAGTACAACTGGCTGGTGCTGATTCTGATGATGTTTGCAGGTGCGGCGATAAGGCAGTTCTTTGTGATGCGCCATGGCTTCAAGCTGGGCCGCAGTAACCATCCCTGGCCTTATGCGCTGGTGGGGGTCGCGGTGATCATCGGTGCCATCGTGTGGATGAAGCCCGCAGCGCAGGCGGCCGTTGCGCTGGCTCCGTCCGGGGCGCCAGCCCCAACTGGCCAGGCGGGCGGCCCCGCGTTTGCAGACATCCAGAAGGTGATGGAGCAGCGTTGTTATCAGTGTCATGGTCCGGCGGTACAAATGAAGAACGTAAGGTTGGACTCGGCGCAGTCGCTCAAACAGCATGCGCAATCGGTGTACCAGCAGGTGGTCGTAACCAAGGTGATGCCGATGAACAATTCGACCCGGATCACCGATGCCGAACGCGCCCTGATAGCCCAGTGGTTTCGGTCCGGGGCCAGGACTGACTGAAATCCTCCTGAGGCTTCCTGCCCTGTGCGTTCAGAGTCTGTGACTCATGGCACTTTGTGTGCGGGAACAGGCCGGGGGGACTTTACTCTGCGGCTGTCCCCCGTGCCGGCCCAGGGCCGACGATTCCTCCTTTATGCCGATGCGCAGAGCGCCCCGCCGGCCTGATGCTGCAAGTGTGGTGGGCTCTCGGCGCGCCAACGACGCTCCCTGCCAAGGAGGCCAGGCGGGCGCCTCAGCGAGGTAAAGAAGGAGCGGCGGGCACAGCCCGCTGCGGGTGACACGAGCGGAGGCGCCCGTCTGGCCTTCTTGGCGCGCCAATGCCATCCCCCCAATTCTTGTACTTCCAACTGGGACAGGTATCAAGCCGCCCGGGCCGCGCTGGGCTCATTGGCCGCTTCGGTAACCAATGCACGGATATCGAGTTCAGCCGCAGTAATCGCACGGGCGCGATGAACCTCACCCATGGCAAGGCCTTCGGCGCGAACGAAGCGGATGTCGGTGATGCCAAGGAAGCCGAATACGGTCTGCAGGTAACTCTCCTGGTGTTCCATGGCGCGGCCGCCTTCGCTGGTGGAGTACACGCCGCCGCGGGTGGACGCCACGATCACGATCTTCCCGCCAGCCAGCCCTTGGGGGCCTTTTTCGGTGTACTGGAAGGTGCGGCCAGCCTGGACGAGACGGTCAATCCAGGCCTTGAGCTGGCTGGGAATGGCAAAGTTGTACAGCGTGGCACCCACCACGATCACGTCTGATGCGAGGAACTGACTGACCAGAGCTTCGGAAGCTGCGTTCTCGCGCCCTTGTATGTCGCTCAGTTCCGGCGCGAGCCGGGTCCGTGGGTCCCTGATCCAGCAGCTCGCGGCAGACCTGTGTCGCGCCTGTCAGCGGTTATGCGCCAGGTCCAGGGCCAGCATGTTGTGGCGTGCGACCAAGGTCTGGAGGTCGACATTGAGCAAGCGGCCAGAGCGCACCAAGATCTGCCCGTTGACGATCGTATGGGCCGCCTGCGCACTCGAACACAGCACCAGCGCCCCCACCGGGTCGTGCACCGCACCGCCCGCGAACCCCAGCGTATCCAGATCAAATAGCGCCATATCCGCGCACATCCCCACCGCGAGGTGCCCGATGTCGCTACGGCCCAGCACCTGGGCGCCGCCACGCGTGGCCAGCGCCAGTGCATCCCGCGCACTCATGTCCGAAGGCCCCTTGTCGCAGCCAAACGGCTCCAGTGAACGCCCCACTCGCGCAAGCAGCACGGCCTGCCTTGCCTCGTTGACCATGTGCGCTGCGTCATTGCTGGCGCAGCCGTCCACACCCAGCCCGACCGGTACACCCGCGTTGAGCATCTTGCGGATGGGTGCGATGCCACTCGCCAGGCGCATGTTGCTGCACGGGCAGTGGGCTACGCCGGTGCGGGTGGCGGCAAACTGGCTGATGCCCTCGTCGTCGAGCTTCACGCAGTGCGCGTGCCACACGTCGTCGCCCAGCCAGCCCAGCTGCTGCGCGTACTGCGAGGGTGTGCAGTTAAATTTCTCGCGGGTATAGGCAATGTCGTGGTCGTTCTCGGCCAGATGCGTGTGCAGGCGCACCTTGTAGTGGCGTGCCAGCGTGGCGGATTCGCGCATCAGGTCGCGGCTCACGCTAAACGGCGAACAGGGTGCCAGCGCGATCTGCAGCATGGCACCGAAGGCGGCGACATGGTACTGCTCGATCAGGCGCTGGGAGTCTTTCAGGATAAATGCCTCGTCCTCGACCAGGCTATCGGGCGGCAGACCGCCTTTGCTCTGGCCCACGCTCATGCTGCCGCGGCAGGCCACAAAGCGCATGCCCATCTCGCGCGCTGCCTCAATACTGTCGTCCAGCCGTACACCGTTCGGGTAGATATAGAGATGGTCGCTGCTGGTGGTGCAGCCGCTCATCAACAGCTCGGCCATCGCCACCTGGGTTGATATACGCACCATCTCGGGGGTGAGTCCAGCCCAGATCGGGTACAGGCCGCGCAGCCAGCCAAACAACTCGGCATTTTGCACGGCGGGTATGGCGCGCGTGAGCGACTGGAACATGTGGTGGTGCGTGTTTATCAGCCCGGGCGTCACCAGGTGATTCCGGGCATCCATCACCGTGTCGGCCTGCTGCGGCAGTTCGCCATCCGGGCCAATGGCCTCGATGCGGTTGCCGCGCACCAGGATGGAGGCGTCGCGCAGCTCACTTGCCTGCAGCGGATCGGCATGGTCCATGGTGGCGATGCAGCGCGCGTTGCGGATAAGCAATGTTTGCATAGTGGCGGTAATCCGGTTTCGGGGGCGTCGCGCAGGTCCGCGGCGGCACAATGGCGGCAGGAGACTTTGGCATGACCAGCAGAAATAATATCCCCCATCCGGCGCGCGAGCCGCGCGCATTTCTGAAATACCTGTACCAGGCCGCCGTGATGCGCGCCCTGCCCGTGCACTGTATGGCGGAGCATCTGCCGCTTCCACCGGCCGCTTGCGGGCGCACGCTGGTGCTGGGCGCGGGTAAGGCGGGCGGCGCAATGGCACAGGCTTTAGAAGCGCTGTGGCCAGCCGACGCGCCTTTGTCCGGGCTAGTGGTCACGCGGTACGGCCATGTTCCGCCGCGTCCGGGGGGTGTGCCCCAGCGTATTGAGGTGGTGGAGGCTTCACACCCGGTGCCGGACGCCGCCGGGCAGCAGGCCGCGCAGCGCATGTTGCAGTTGGCGCAGGGCCTGAACCCGAATGATCTGGTGTTGTGCCTGATTTCCGGCGGTGGCTCGGCCTTGCTGACACTGCCGATCATCGGCCTGAGCCTGGAGCAGAAGCAGCAGGTGAACCGCGATCTGCTGGCCAGCGGGGCCAGCATTTCCGAGATGAACTGCGTGCGCAAACACCTCTCGCGCGTCAAGGGTGGCCGCCTGGCAGCCGCGTGTGCGCCGGCGCGCGTGGTTACCCTTCTCA
>JAJAZK010000599.1 GCA_026785765.1 Rhodoferax sp.
GCCCCAAGGATGCCTTCGCGCCCTGGGGCAGCCCGGCACCGCTCATTACTTGACTGCGTTTACGCGGTCCACCAGCCCCTTGGGCCAGATCTTGGCGTACTCGGAATTCTGGTACGCGGCCTGCACTGTTTTGCGGAACGCGTCTACGTCGGGTGTGGTGACCGTCAGCCCTTCCTTCTTGAAGAAGTCCACCAACTGGGCTTCTTCCTTGATGCGGTTTTCGTTGTTGTAGGCAACGGCGGCCTGCGTTGCCGCAGTCACCTTCTGCTTTTGCGCCGCGTTCATGGCGTTCCAGCTCTTGGTGGAGATGGCGATGAAGATGCCGTCGGTGAGGTGGCTGGTCATTACGATCTGTTTGGTCACCTCATAGAACTTGGCGGCGCGCACCGATGGCAGTGGGTTGTCCTGGCCGTCGATGGTGCCGGTTTTGAGGCCCAGGTAGACCTCGCCGAACGCGAGTGGCGTGGGCGTGGCTCCCAAAGCCTCGCCCAGGAACAGCCACTCCTTGGAGCCTGGCATGCGCAGCTTGACACCTTTGAGGTCGGCCGGTGTCTTGACCGGCTTGACTTCGCGCAGGTTGACCTGGCGGCTGCCCAGGTAGCCGATGCCCAGTATCTGCACGTCCATCTTTTCAGCCACTGCCTTGTACATTTCCGCACCGATGGGGCCGTTGAATACCTTTTGCTGATGGTCCGGGTCGCGGATCAGGTAGCCGGCCGTGAAGACGCCGTACTCGGGCAGAATTTTTGCGATGTCCTGCGCCGAGATGGCGGCCAGCTCCAGGTTGCCGCGCGCCATCGCCGCCGGCTCGGTGCCCTGCTTGAAAAGTGAAGCGTTCAGATTGATTTGTACGTCGAACTCGCCTGGCGCGCTTTTGTCCAGCGACTCCTTGAATACGGTCCACATCTTGCCGTGCCAGTCGTCCGGCACGGCCGGGGTGGAGATGCGCAGCACGGTCTTGGTCTGCGCGAAGCCGGGCAGCGCGCTGGCGCCCAGGGCAGCAACGCCACCCAGAATGGCGCGGCGACGGATGGAGGAAATGGTGGAATCGGTCATGGGGTTGTCTCCTGAAAAAAATGGGTTGTAAATCAAATGTTGGCCAGCAGTGCGCCTATCGCACGGTACTCTTTGCGCACGGTTTGTGCCTCGGTGTTTTCCAGCGGGCACAGCGGCGAGCGCACGTGCAGCCAGGCATCGTCGCCACTCTGCTCAGCCAGCATGGTTTTGTAAACGCTCACAAACGGCAGGCCGGGCAGGACATGTAGCAGAGCCAACAAGTCATGGATCAGTTTTTTGTCGTCGGCGCAGACGGCAGACGGCGCGGCGATCACGCGGCTCATCAACCCGGGCGAGATATTGGCCAGACCATTGATGGAGCCTGACCCACCCGCCTTCATGACCGCGGCGACGTGTTGCTCAGCGCCGCACAAAATGGAGAGCGCCGGGAACGCATGCGCAAGCGCCAACCCGTGCTCCAGGCTCCCGCTGCTGTCTTTCACGCCGATCACCTGGCCGGGGTGGCGCTGCACCAGCGTGGCGATGCTACGGTGGTCGAATTCAACGCTGCTCAGGGCCGGGATGTGGTACAGCAGCAGCTTCAAGGCTTTGTCGTCGATGCCGCGCACCACCTGCGACACCGACGCGACGATGCCGACGTCGCGCGGCTGGCGAAAATAAAACGGTGGCATGAACAACTGGCGGTGGCAGCCACGGGCTGAGGCATGGCGCCCCAGGTCGATCGCATCGGCCAGCGCACAGGCGCTGATGGTCACCACGACCTGCTCCGGCCGCAAGCCGCCTGCCAGCATTGCCTCCAGCAGGCCCTTGCGTTCGGCATTGGTGAAGGCCGGTCCTTCGCCGGTGGTGCCAAACAGCGCGACACCATCGCAGCCAGACGCGACCAGATGGCGGGCGTGCGCCAGCGCGCGTGGGGAGTCGAGTGTGCCGTCGGCGGTGACGGGCATCAGCATGGCCGGGAAATGGCCGTGAAGATCCTGATTCAAGTACTGCTCCTTGGGTTTTGGGGGGGGCGGAGCCTGGCGACCGGCGCGGTCAATGCGCGTTCCGCCTGCACCTGCTCCAGCGGTGTGGTCATCACGCGTTCGCGCGCGCTGTGAATGTGGGCTTCCAGCAGCTCGGCCGCGCGGGCGTCGTCGCGCTGCTGCAAGGCCGCGATAAAGCGCAGATGTTCCTGCATTGCCGGTATCAGCCGCGCCGGCGTGATGACGCTGTGCTCAAGCTTGATCAGGCGCACACGCAAGGTGTTGACACGGTAGATTTCGGAGACGATCTCGTTGCCCATCACGTCCACCATGCGGTCGTGCAAGCCCCAATCCAGCGCCTGCGCGTCGTCCAGCAATTTGCTGTCCAACTGGGCGGCGCTGGCGCGGCGCAGTATGTCGCGGTGGCTGGCCTCGATGGCATCGAGTTCGGCCTGGCTGGCGGTGAGCACAAAATGCAGGATCGCTTCGCGCTCTATCATCCCCCGCACCTGGAATGCGTTGCGGATAAGTTTAAGGTCCACATGCGCTATTTGCAGGCCGCGCTGCGGCACCGTGCGTACCAGCCCGCCTGCCTCCAGGCGTGGAATCATTTCTCGCACAGCACCCAGCGGCATGTCGAGCAAGGCCATGAGTTCGCGCTGCGAGATGAATTGCCCGCTGCGGATACCACCGCTCAGGATTTGCTGCGTAAAGCCCTGGTAGGCGCGGGCGCGCTGGCTCACGCTGTCTGACGCCGCGCCCACTACCGACAGCGTGGGTGAGGCCACAGCAGCGTGTTTGCGGATGCTCACTGGAGTACCTCCGCCCTGCGGGCTGCGGTGCGAGCTTGCTCGGGGCGGCCCGTCGCGGCGCTCACTGGAGTACCTCCGCCCTGCGGGCTACGGTGCGAGCTTGCTCGGGGCGGCCCGTCGCGGCGCTCACTGGAGTACCTCCGCCCTGCGGGCTGCGGTGCGAGCTTGCTCGGGGCGACCCGTCGCGGCGCTCATGACCGCACCACGCCCTTCTTGAGCAGGATGTTGCCGTAGATACGGATTTCCCCGGTGGCAACGATCGCAAACGCGCTGGCCGCACGTTCGTAAAAAGCGAAGCGCTCGATAGAGGCCGCGGCGCCAAACCCGTGTGTGTGCAATACCGCATCAAACGCATCCACCACCGGCGGACGCGCGCTTGCGTCGCCGACGACCTGCATCGTGAGCGCTGCATGCGCCACAAAATCGTCCAGCGGCAACACGCTGAGCACCGCGTCCAGTACGTCCGGGGCGCTGCGGCCGTACATCTGCACCAGCCGTTTAGCGTGGGTTGCCGCCGGAAAATTGGCGTCCGCCAGCACGATCTCGTCGCCATGCCCCATGCTGGCCAACACATGCAGAAGGTCGGGTGAAAGCAGTGGTGAAAGGCCTTTGAGCATGTGCGTCGGGTACAGGAGTCAGCGGACCGTGCTGGATAGCGCCATGCCAGTGCGCTGCCGGGAATCTGCAGCGACGGCGACCTCAATGTGGTACTGACAACCTAACATGTTAGTTATACTATCACAGCCGCCAACCGGGGCTCTACGGGGGTTTCCCGTAGAGCCCGCGCGATCCGACGGCGCAACAAACCCGATGCTGAAAGAACACCTCCGTGCATGAAACGGCCTTCATCGCCGGCAAAGCCGTGCCGCCCCGCCGACTTGGGTGCCTGAAAGAGATCAGCGACTGGCGCGCGCACCGCGACGCGTTGCCGCAGTGCCTGGCGCGCGATGGTTATGTGCTGCTGCGCAATGCGCTGGGGCGAGACCAGGTGATGGCCGCGCGCCTCGACGTTCTGGAACGGCTCGCCGCCGTCGGCGAGATCGCCGAGCCGCTCGCTGCCGC
>JAJAZK010000600.1 GCA_026785765.1 Rhodoferax sp.
CAGCGCCGGACTGGACAAGCTGCGCGCCGGCCGGTTCGACGCGGCCATTCTCGATGTCATGTTGCCCGAGATGGACGGGTTCGCGTTGTGTCGAACCATACGGAGGGACAACGACATTCCAATCATCATGCTGACGGCGCGGGGCGACGTCATGGATCGGGGCGGCGGCCGGGAACTCGGGGCCGACGACTACCTGCCCAAGCCGTTCGAGCCGCGTGAACTGGTGGCGCGTCTGCAAACCGTGCTGCGGCGCAAGGGCGCCAAGGTATCTGGGCAGCGGCTGGTTTTCGAGGGTCTGGAACTCGACCTGGACAAACACCTGGTGCTGCGCCAAGGTTCGCCGGTCGAACTGACGGGCACCGAGTTCGCCTTGTTGTCGCTGCTTGCGCGCTCCCCTGGCACCGTGTTTTCGCGCGACGACATTCTCAACCACCTGCGCGGCCATGAGGCTGATCTCTACACCCGTGCAGTGGACATCGTGGTGAGCCGTCTACGCAAGAAGCTCGAACCACTGGATTGCATCAAGACGCTGCGCAATGCGGGTTACGCACTGGCGGTCGGCCGTGCCTGATCGGGGCCGTTACCGCTGGCATCAGCTTGCACGCTCGGCGTTGCGGCGCTCCTTGCGCTTGCGGCTGATTCTGGTGTTCTGGTTGCTCGCGCTGGTGATGGCCGCGGTGTTCCTGGGCGGCACGCAACGTGCGCTTGGCGTGGGCTGGCGCCTGGCGGCCGCGCCCTTGCTGGCCGATTATCTGGACCGGCTGGCCAGCGACATCGGCAACCCGCCGAGCGTCGACCGGGCGCAGACGCTGGTGCGGAGCCTGCCGTTGAGCCTGCGTATCAGCGGGCCGGTGGTCCAGTGGTCATCGGACGGCTGGCGCGATTCCAGGCGCTGGGGAGCGGCAGACGAGAACCACAGTGACTATGGCCCACATTTGCTGGAACGCCGAACGGCAGACGGTCACCGCATCGAATTCGGCCTGGGCGAGATGGCCTGGAGAAGCCAGCCGCGCCTGATTGGCTGGGTCACGCTGTTGCTGCTGCTGCTGATGACGGCTGTGGTGTACGCCTATGTGCGGTACTTGTTGCGCCCGCTTGATGACATACGCGCTGGCGCGAAACGATTCGGCGCTGGCGAATTCGGTCAGCCCATCACGGCGCGTCGCCAGGATGAACTCGGCGACCTGGCGCGGCAGATCAACACCATGGCGCAGGACCTGCATCTGATGCTGGAGGGCAAACGTGCTCTGTTGCTGGCGATCAGCCATGAACTGCGCTCACCGCTGACCCGGGCGCGTTTGAATGCTGAGCTCTTGCCCGAGGGGGCGGACACCGCGGTTGCCCGTACCGCATTGCTGCGCGACCTTGCCGAAATGCGCGACCTGATCACCGACCTGCTGGAAGGCGAACGCCTTTCGGGTGCGCATGTGGCCTTGCAGCGGGAACCGGTGGACCTGGCGATTCTGCTGGCCGAGGTTCTGGCGAGCCGGCCGGATTTCGCGGCGCTGCAGTGGGAGATCGGTGCAGCGCTGCCACTGCTGGAACTCGATGCCACGCGCATCCGCCTGGCGCTACGCAACCTGCTCGACAACGCGCTGCGCCATGGCGCAGGTGGCAATGCCGCTGCACAGGTCAGCCTGTCCGCCGATGGGGTTGCCTGTCGTATCACCGTGCGCGATTTTGGTCCCGGTGTTGGCGAGGAACAGTTGCCGCAACTGGCCCAGGCCTTCTACCGGGCTGACAGCGCGCGCCAACGCAGCACCGGCGGAGTCGGTCTGGGCTTGTACCTGTGCCGCCTGGTGGCGCAGGCGCATGGTGGCAGGTTGCTGCTGCGCAATGCCGAGCCGGGGTTGGAGGCGGTGATGGAGTTTCCGCTGCGCCCGGGGTGACCGCGTGTGCTCAGAAGTCGGCAACGCTGTTGAAATTCAGGGCGGCTCCCGTGACGGGGTGCAGCAGTTCGAGCTGGCAGGCATGCAGCATCAGCCGGGTGTTGCCAAATGGCGGCGCCCGGCCGTACAACGTGTCGCCAACAATGGGATGGCCGATGGCGTGCAAGTGCACGCGCAGCTGGTGTGAGCGTCCGGTCACAGGTTCCAGTTCCAGACGGGTGAAGTCTTCGGAGCCTTGGTGTGCCAGTACGCGCCAACGCGTCAGACTGGCCTTGCCTGATTCCGGATCGACGACGCGGCGCGGCCTGTTCTCCCAGTCCAACGCGATCGGCAGGTCAATCACCTGCCAGCTGTCGCCCTTGGCACCAAGTTGCCCATGAACCAGTGCGACATAGCGTTTGGTCACGCTGCGTTGTGCGAACATGCGGTTGAGTTCCCTTTGCGCGCTTTTGCCGCGTGCCATCAGCATCAGGCCCGAGGTCGCCATGTCCAGCCGGTGCACGACCAGGGCGTCGGGCACGCCGCACTGGACACGGGCGCTCAAACAATCCTGCTTGTCGGCTCCGCGTCCCGGTACCGAGAGCAGGCCCGCTGGTTTCTCCAGCACGACGATTGCATCGTCGGCATAGACCGGAACCAGCTCAGCCGACAACGTGTCCACTGACCAGTTTTTGCACGATGTCGCACAGTTCTTCAACATCGTTTGGCTTGTGGATCAGGGCACGTGCACCTTCAGCAAACGCGCTGTGTTCAATTTCGGCCGTTACGTAGCCCGATGCCAGCGCCACCGGCAGGTCGGGTCGTACGACACGCGCCTCGCGCAGCAGATCCACACCGCAAAAACCTGGCATGTTGTAGTCGGTTACCAGCAGATCGAAGTCTTGCGACCGCTCACGCAGCGCGACCGACGCCAGATGTGGGTCGGTGAATGAACTGACCCGGAAACCCTTGCAGGTAAGTACCCGCTCAACCAGGAACACCAGCGCCTCGTCGTCGTCGACGTACATCACATGTTTACCGTTGCCCCGTACGTTATCCGGAAAGCTGACTTCCAGCTGCACGGTTTCATCGGGCGCGTCAACTGGCGGAAAGTACAGGGTGAAGACGCTGCCCGTGCCGGGTGCGCTTTTGACGCCAACCGAGCCCTGATGCGTGCGCATGATCCCGTGCACCACAGCAAGCCCCAGTCCAGTACCATGACCTACCGGTTTGGTCGTGAAGAATGGCTCGAAAATGCGCTCCATGGTGGTCGGGCTGATGCCGGTGCCGGTATCGCGCACCGCCAGGGTGACATGGTGGCCGCGCGAGATGCCGCGGCGCTCTTCCTTCAGTGACCGGTTGTAGGTGCTTCCGAGTTCCACGCTGATGACACCGCGCTCGCTGCCAATAGCGTGCATGGCATTGGTGCACAGATTGAGCAATGCTTGTTCGACCTGGGTCGGATCGGCCATAACCGCTGGCACCTGTTTGTCGATGCGCACCTGAAGGTCGATCGACGGCGGTAATGTCACTTTCAGCAGACGTGTCGTTTCGTGCACGACCTCGGGCAAATGGATGGCGCTGCGTTTGGGTGTTTCGTTGCGACTGAAGGTCAGAATCTGGCGCACCAGGTCGCGCGCCCGGCGACCGGCCTTTTCGATCTCGAGCAGGCTCGTTATCGCGGGGGACTGGGCTCCGGCGTCCTGCTTCGCCAGTTCCACGTTGCCCAGGATGGCGCCCAGGATATTGTTGAAGTCGTGCGCGATGCCGCCGGCCATGGTACCGACAGCCTGCATCTTCTGCGATTCGCGCAATTGCGACTCGAGCACATTGCGCTGCGTTTCGATTTTCTTGCGCGCGGTCAGGTCGCGTGCGAACACGGTGATGATGTCGCCGTCCAGGCGATGCTCAAACGACACACTCACTTCGACTGCCAGCGGCTTGCCGCTGCTGGTGAGGCCCTCCATTTCGCCCAGTTGCGCGTGCGTGGACAACTGGGTGTAGGACAGGGTTTGCACTGCGTCTGGCAGGAATCGCTCAAGCGGACTGCCCAGCGCCTGCGTTGAAGGGCACTGGAACAGGGCCGCTGCAGCCGGATTGAAGATGGTGATGGAGCGGTTGCTGTCGACACAGATGATGGCGTCGAGTGAGGAGTTGATGATGGCTGCGAGACGGTTTTCGCTCAGGTGCAGTTCCTCGTTGCGTCGGCGCAGCGCGGCGGCGCTTTCCTGCAGGGCACGCCGCTCGGCCAGCAAAGGCCCCTGATCGATGATGGCACAAATGAAATGCGCCAGTTCATCCTGAGAGTTGTCGATACGGGCGATATGCAGGTCGCCGGCAAATGTGCCTTCAGAACCGGCCTTGAATAGCACCTCGCTGGTTTCGCTGGTGCCGGTGGACTTGGCCACCGTAAAGGATTCGGATACCTGGTCCGAATGCGCCTCGCTGACCAAGGGCAGCAGGAAGTTCAGCGGCGGGTCATGTTCCTGCGGCCGGAACAGGCGCAACGCCATGGCATTGCTCTCGAGCACCATGCCGTGTTCGTCGACCACCATCAAGGCCAGCGGCACACTGGAGAACAGGGTCAGGAAGCGCTCCGATGCGCCCTCGGCAGCGCGCTGGCTGTAACGCAGTGCCTTGTTCTGGATTTCCAGTTCGGCTTGGTAATTGCGCAGATCTTCGATCATCTGCGGCAAGCCGTACCCCTCCGTGACGACCTCCGGCAGCGTAGCGTCGTCCTGTACAAGGGCCGAAATGTTGCGAAACAATTGCCCCGGCTTGCGGCGTTGGCCGGTCTTGCTCACAACGATCAGGCTTATTTCTTGAGTTTGCCGCGCACCGGAACCACCGTCGTCACTGTTGGACGTACCGCGTCGGGCGACACCGATTTGGGCGGCGATGTGTCCTTTTTCGGCTTCCTGGTTTCCTTGTTGCTCTTTTGTTGTCCTTTGGCCATGCTGTTCTCCTGAAGTGGGCAAAAACGGGTTGTAAAAACCGGACGCAAGCGGCTGGTTGCGTCATGGTCGGCGCGGGTGCCCGGGTTTACCTGCGCACGATCGCGTTGCCGGGGTCAAAATCGGCCGCCTTGAGCGGGCTGTTGGCGGTGATGTATGCCCGCAACAGGTCGGCGTCGACAAATCCGGTGTCGACGAAACTTCGATGGCCGGACATGCGTGGATAACCGTCGCCGCCCGCCGCCATGAAGTTGTTGATCACCATCCGGTACATTCTGACGGGGTCAACCGCTGCACCCTTGATACGGGCGCTGGTGACCACATTGCCGGTGATTACCAACTCGACGCCGGCGAATTGCGGGAATGCGCCGGATCCGACACTCATCTTGGCGGCCGCATTCAGGTAGTCCATCACCTCTGCTCCGGTCAAGTCCAGCGTGACCGTGGTGTTTCCAAAAGGCTGTACCTTGAGCACATCCTTGTAGGTCAACTTGCCCGCGACAAAGGAATCGCGTACGCCACCGGCGTTGACAACCGCAAAGTCCGCTCGGGTACGGTCCATCAGCGCCCTTCCGATGAGTACCGCGAGCGACGCGGGTCTGCTACGTACTATTGCACGGTCACCTTCGAGGCGGCCGTCGGTGGAGCCAATCTCGACCAGCAGTTTCTGCTGGCCGAACTCCTGGAACGGCTTGAGCAACTCGAGCATTTCCTTGTCTTCGGCAATCTCGGCCGTGTAATTCACCATGGAGGTCTTGCCATCCGCAGCCCGCACAGACCTTTTCAGGTTGACCGGAATCAGGGCGTACTTGATGAGCTTGAAGTCGCCGTTGCGGTACTCGAAATCGGCCCGGCCTACATACTTTCCCCACTCGTGGGCCTGCACAATCCAGGTGCCGTTTTGCCGGTCCGGGCGGCATTCGGTGCCCGGTACATACTCGCGATCCAGAACGTTTTCCGCCTTCATGCAGGCCGGATTCTGCGTATGTCCACCGACTACCAGATCGATACCGTTGACGGCCCGGGCCATCTCGACGTCGCCGACCGCCTGCGTTCCACGGTTGCCATTTTCGTAGTGCCCCATGTGGGTGGCTGCAATCACCACATCAGCCTTTTTGCGAAGTTCCGGCACTACCTTGGACGCTTCGTTGATGACGCTGCGGAATTCGATACCCTTGATGTTGTCCGGACTCACCATCTTGAAGGTGTCTTCGGTCGTCAGGCCCATCACGCCGATGCGCAAACCCCCAAGGCTGAATACCTTGTAGGGGTCGAACATGCGCTGCCCGCGGTCATAGATGTTCGCCGAAAGCATCGGAAACTTGGCCAGATCGCGCTGCATGCGCAAGATGTTCAGCGGCTTGTCAAACTCGTGGTTACCAACCGCCATCGCGTCGTAACCCATCAGGTTCATGCCGCGAAAGTCTGGTACGGCGTCTTGCAGGTCCGACTCGGGAACACCGGTGTTGACGTCGCCGCCGTCCAGCAGCAGGCTATAGCCGCCGGAGCGCGTGACCTCGGCCCGGAGCTGGTCGACCAGCGTTTTGCGGGCTGCCAACCCGTATTCGCCATCGTTATTTTTCCAGAACCGACCATGGTGGTCATTGGTATGCAGGATGGTGATCTTGTAGGTTTTGTCCTTTTCAGCACCGCCGGTCTGCAGTGAGG
>JAJAZK010000601.1 GCA_026785765.1 Rhodoferax sp.
ACCTTCGCCTGACGGCTGCGGTGACGAGCGCCTTGGGAGCGGCCCGGCGGCGCTCATGCCAGCGTCTCCAGCGTGTTTCCAGCGTCGTGGGCGAGCCCGCGTACCGCCGCGCGGAAGACTTCTGCGCGATGGCGGTAGTGGTCAAACATGTCCAGGCTTGCACAGGCGGGCGAGAGCAACACGGCGTCGCCGTTGCGTGCATGGGTGCGCGCCAGTTGCACCGCCGCTTGCATGCTGGGTGCGTCCAGCAAAACCACGCCAGTCGCCTGCAGCGCCGTACGGATGCGTGGCGCGTCGCGTCCGATCAGGATCGCAGCCAGCACATATTGCGCGACCGGCGTCGCCAGCGGTGTGAAGTCCTGCCCTTTGCCGTCACCGCCCAGGATCACGACGAGCGAGCGCTCGGTTCCGAGCCCCTGCAACGCGGCCGCCGTCGCGCCCACATTCGTCCCCTTGCTGTCGTCGAAATACTCTACGCCGTCGAGCACGCCGATCGATTCCACCCGGTGCGGCTCGCCGCGGTATTCACGCAGACCGAACAACAGGGGCGCCAGCGGACAACCGGCGGCGACCACCAATGCCAGGGCGGCCAGCGCATTGACCGCATTGTGCCGTCCCCGGATGCGCAGCGCCTCGGCCGGCATCAGCCGCTGGAAGTGCAGAGGCTCCGCCGGCTGGCCGCGCCGCAGTTTGTGAATCGGGTCGCGATCCATCGCCCTGACCAGCCAGGCCATGCCGTTGACCTGCTCGATTCCCCAGTCGCCGGGCTCGGTTGGCATGCCAGCGCCAAAGGTCTGGTGCAGCCGCCTCGGATGGCCCTTGGCGGGCGCCGCTCGCATGGCCATGACCGTCGCATCGTCACGGTTTAGCAGCATCAGGCCATGGTTGCCGAAAATGCCGACTTTTGCGCGGGCGTAAGCAGCCATCGTGCCGTGCCAGTCCAGATGGTCTTGCGTCAGGTTCAGCACACACGACGCGCTCGGCTCGAACGCTGCGATAGGGAGTTCGCTGTCGGCCAGATGGTCGTTTTGTGCGTCGGCGAGCTGGAAACTGGACAACTCGAGTACCCAGACTGCCGGCAGGGTGGCCGCGTCGATGTGGGTCGCCAACGTGTCGAGTAACGTGGGGCCGATATTGCCGGCCACGGCGACTGAGCGCTCAGCCCGAGCCACCAATTGACCAGCCAGTGCGGTGACCGTGGTTTTCCCGTTGGTCCCGGTGACGCCCAGGATACGCGGTTGGTACTGTTGTGTCGCAGCCAGCTGGCGTAAGGCGCCGGCAAACAATCCCAGTTCGCCCGACACGGTGATGGCGCTGTCCCGGGCGGCGGCGCACAGATCCTGCAGCTCGGCCGGCGGGATACCCGGGCTCTTCAGCACCAGCCGCGCGCCGGATTGCCGCAGCAGTGCGGCATCCAGTGCTGCGCAAACAAATTGCGTGTCGGGCAGCTCGCGGCGCAGCGCCGCCAGCTCGGGCGGCGTCGTCCGTGTATCTGCCACCATGACCTGCATCCCGGCGCGTACACACCAGCGTGCCATTGCCAGCCCGGACGTGCCCAGCCCCAGTACCAGGCATGTGATGGACGTTGGGGTGGGTACGGACATGGCGTCAGCGCAGCTTGAGGGTGGACAGACCGACCAGGCACAGCAGCATCGTGATGATCCAGAAGCGCACCACGACCTGGGTTTCTTTCCATCCCGCCTTCTCGAAGTGGTGGTGCAACGGGGCCATGCGAAACAGCCGCCGGCCTTCGCCGAACTTGCGCCGCGTGTACTTGAAGTACCCGACCTGCAGCATCACCGATACCGCTTCTGCGACAAAGATCCCGCCCATGATGGCGAGCACGATTTCCTGGCGCACGATGACCGCGATCGTGCCCAGTGCCGCGCCGAGCGCGAGCGCGCCAACGTCGCCCATGAAGACCTGCGCCGGATGGGTGTTGAACCACAGGAATGCCAGGCCCGCGCCCGCCATCGCGGCGCAAAATATCAGCAACTCGCCCGAGCCGGGTATGTGGGGGAAAAACAGGTAACGCGAGAACACCGCACTGCCGGTTACATAGGCAAAAACCCCCAGCGCCGAGCCCACCATCACCACCGGCATGATCGCCAGGCCGTCGAGCCCGTCGGTGAGGTTCACCGCATTGCTCGAGCCCACAATCACTAGGTAGGTCAACACCACGAAACCCAGCACGCCAAGCGGGTAACTGACCTCCTTGAAAAATGGCACCAGCAGGCCGGCCTTGGGCGGAAGGCTCAGGTCGAAGCCGGACTGCACCCATTTGAAGAACAACTCGAGCACCCGCAAATTGGAGTTTTCCGAGATGCTGAACACCAGGTACAGGGCAGCAATCAGGCCGATCACCGATTGCCAGAAGTACTTTTCCCGCGCGCGCATGCCCTCCGGATTCTTGTTGACGACCTTGCGCCAGTCGTCGGCCCAGCCAATGGCACCAAAACCCAGTGTGACCACCAGCACAATCCAGACGAAGCGGTTCGACCAGTCGAACCACAACAAGGTTGACACTGTGATCGCAAGCAACACCAGCACGCCGCCCATGGTCGGTGTGCCACTCTTGCTGATATGTGTTTGCATGCCGTAACCGCGCACCGGTTGCCCAATCTTCAGGCGGGTCAGATTGCGGATGACCCAGGGGCCGGCGATAAGACCGATCAACAACGCAGTGACGGCCGCCAGCACGGCGCGCAATGTCAGGTACTGGAACACCCGGAAGAACCCGAGTTCGGGCGACAGGCCCTGCAGCCATTGGGTCAGGCTCAGCAGCATTTGCGGGTTTCCGGTTCAACTGGCATTGGGGGCCTTGGCCGGGGGCGTGCCCACGGTGGTCACAGCTTCGACCACGCGTTCCATGCGCATGAAGCGCGATCCCTTGACCAACACACTGGAGACGCCTGGCAACTCTTCGATGACGGCCGCAATCAGTGTCGGCATGTCTTCGAAATGGCGCGCGTGCCGGTTTGCCCGGCTGGTGGCTGCACTCAGCGCACCGTGCGTGAAGACATGTTCGATGCCCAGTTCGTCGGCGAGTGCACCGGCCTGGGCATGGAACTGCTCGCCATGGTGGCCGACCTCAGCCATATCGCCCAGTACCATCAGGCGTGGCGCCGGCAAAGAGGCCAGCAACTCCAGCGCGGCGGCGACCGAGTCCGGGTTGGCGTTGTAGCTGTCGTCAATCAGGGTGTGCATGGTGTCTCCAATCCGAAGGGATATGGCACGGGAGCGTCCTTGCACAGATTCAAATGATTCCAGTCCGCGCTGGACCGCGGCCAGCGGCACCCCGGCGGCCAGTGCACAGGTGGCGGCGGCCAGGGCGTTGTGGACGTTGTGCCGTCCGGGCACGCGCAACGCGAAGTGCAGTGCTCCGGCGGGTGTTTTGGCCTGCACCTGCCACGCGCCGTCGATCCAGCAAGGGGGTGCGCAGGAGACCTGTACCCGCAGCGCGCCGCCGCCACCGGCCTGAAAGCTGTGCTGGCATCGACCCGCCGCGAGCCGTCGCCAGAGCGGAGTGTGCAGATCGTCGTGCGGGAATACCGCCACCCCGGGCGCAGGCAAAGCAGCCAGGACCGCGCCGTTTTCCAGCGCTACCGCCTCTACCGACCCCATGAACTCCAGGTGTTCGCGGTGCGCGTTGTTGACCAGGGCAACGCTCGGCCTGGCCATGGCCGCCAGAGTCGCGATTTCGCCCGGATGGTTGATGCCCCGTTCCAGCACGGCGAGCGGGTGGCTTGCGCGCAGGCGCAACAGCGTCAGCGGCACTCCGATATCGTTGTTGAGGTTCCCCTGTGTGGAAAGTGCGGCATCACCCACGCTGGCGCGCAAAATGGCGCCAATCATTTGCGTCACGGTGGTCTTGCCATTGGAGCCGGTGACCGCGATCAGCGGCAGGGTGAAGCGCGCGCGCCAGCCGCTGCCCAGTTGGCCGAGGGCGAGTTTGGTGTCGGGCACTTCCAGACCTGGCAGGCCGGATTGTGCCAATCCACTGCCCGGATGGCAAATTGCGGCCGCCGCGCCACGGCTGGCAGCCTCGGCCAGGAACCGGTTGGCGTCAAAGCTCTCTCCTTTGAGGGCCACGAACAGGTCTGCGGCTTGCAGACTGCGGGTGTCGGTGTGCACCCGATCAATCGGCACCTGAGCGTCGCCGACCAGCACCGCGCCGCTAATCAAAGCCGCTGCTTCGTGCAATTGCATCATCGCGGTCATTTAAACTCCTCCGCCCTGCGGCCTGCGGTGCCCTTCGCCTTGGGAGCGGCCCGGCGGCTCATGCAAGTCTCCGCTTGTGTGCGCGCGGCCTGGTGACGCTCCAGCGCGCCAAGGCGCGCCGGACTTCGGCCTGGTCGGAAAACACGTGCCGCGTGCCGCCGATCTCCTGCGTGGTCTCATGGCCCTTGCCGGCGACCAGCACCACGTCGGCGGGGGCCGCCTGCTGCAGCGCGGCGTTGATCGCCTGCGCCCGGTCGGCCTGTTGTGTGACCCGCGGATGGTTCTTCGATCCTGGGATGATTTGCGCGATGATGGCCAAAGGGTCTTCGTTGCGCGGGTTGTCGCTGGTAACCACCACGTGGTCTGCGGCGGCCGCCGCCGCGCCCATCAGGGGGCGCTTGAGGGAGTCGCGGTCGCCACCGCAGCCGAACACGCACCACAAC
>JAJAZK010000602.1 GCA_026785765.1 Rhodoferax sp.
CGGCGTTTCCTGTTTTTGGCGGGGGCGGGGATTCGATGGGTGTTTAGGCCTAGGCGACCCGGCGCCGGGCCGTTTTGTGGGGCCCGGCGCCGGAGGCATTGATCGGGCGCCACATGCGCGAGGTTCTCGGAGCTGCCCGTTTCGAGGATGCCGCCGCCGAGATCGAGATTGCCCGGCGTGTTGGACGTGCTGTCTCCACCCGGACCTATCCAGCTACGGCAAAACGGGCGCGGGTGGACCTGCAGGTGACGTATGTGGTCGGTGTTGATGTACAGGGCAGCGACCCGCGCTGTCATGCCTTCGGCATCGATGTCACCGACCAGGTGCAGGCAGAGGAAGCGCTGGTGCTGGCCAAGAACGAGGCGGAACACGCCAACGCAGCGAAAAGTGCATTTCTGGCCAGCGTCAGCCACGAGCTCAAGACCCCCTTGAATGCCATCTTGGGGTTCGCTCAATTGTTGCGCGGCGATGCCCGGATGTCGGCGGCCTCCAGTGACAATGCGGCAGAAATTGAGCGCGCCGGGCGGCACCTGCTGGCACTCGTGGATGACCTGATCGACCTGGGCCGTGTCGAGAGCGGGCATCTGGAACTCTTGATGGCCAGAGTCCCGCTGGAGGCCATCATCAACGACAGTTTGTCACTGGTTGCGCCTTTGGCCGCGCAGCAGGGAATACGGATCGTCTACTCGGGAGGCGACGCGCGCAACGCGCTGGTCATGGCTGACGCGGTTCGACTGCGCCAGATTGTGATCAACCTGTTGTCCAACGCCATCA
This sequence comes from Rhodoferax sp., assembly GCA_026785765.1. Lineage (GTDB taxonomy): Bacteria > Pseudomonadota > Gammaproteobacteria > Burkholderiales > Burkholderiaceae_C > CAISIP01. The sequence continues at coordinate 775 of JAJAZK010000602.1, forward strand.
AATACAACCGACCGGATGGATCCGTGCGCGTCAGTTGCCAGCGCCGCCCAAGTATGAAAGGCGAGTCGCCCCGCATCCGGATCGCCATCAAGGATACCGGCATGGGAATCTCCGAAACCCGGGCAGCCGGCATGTTTTCGGCCTTCGACCGGCTTGGCGCTGAACGCGGCACGGTTGAGGGTACCGGAATCGGGCTGGTCATCACCAGACGGCTGGTGAACGCCATGGGCGGCGACATTGGTTATGAGAGCGAGGTCGGGCAAGGGAGCACGTTCTGGGTTGACCTGGCGCAGGCCGGTTCCCGGACGGCCGGTTCCGCCCCGGAAACGATTGCCAGCGCTCCCTTGTCGGCAGCGCGCAATCGGGGGCTACGGCCACGCTTGCTGGTTGCGGAGGACTATGCACCGAACCAGGCGGTGCTGAAGCAGCAATTGGCAGGCCTGGGCTGCGAAGTGGAAATGGTCAACGATGGTATCGCGGCGCTGAGCCATTGGAGCGCTGGCAGTTACGACCTGATTCTGAGCGACCTCGACATGCCCTTGATGGACGGGATGGAGTTGGCGCGGATGATCCGTATGCGCGAGAAGGCCGGTGGCGGACGGGTCCCCATCATCGCCTTGAGCGCGGCGGTGATCGGGACCGAACGCCAGCGCTGTCTGGAAGCTGGCATAGACGACGTATTGAGCAAGCCGATATCCGCCCAGGGCCTGGGCGCCATGCTGGACCAATGGCTGAGCGATGAGCGGTCGCCAGCAGCTGTGGCGGGCGTATCGATGGAGCCGACAGCAATAGCTGGTGCTGCGCTGGCGGTGCTCGACCTTGAGCGCCTGTACCAGGTGCTCGGGCGCGTCAGCATGACGCAGGCGCGCGCGTTGCTGGCTACATTCCTTGATGCGGCCAAGTCTGGCCTGCGCGAGATGGGGTGGGCGAAACTGCAGGCCGATGCCCTGGTGCGGGAGATGCATCGTCAGCAGTCTTCCGCCAGCACCGTCGGAGCCTTGCGCTACGCTGCACTGGCTGGTGGCATTGAGCGTCAGGCACGCGCCGGCATTCCGTACGATCTGTCGCTGCAATTGGCGCAGTTGGGCGTGGAACTCGCTGCAGTGGCGGGCGAGCTTGCCGGTTTGGAGTCCGACCTCTTCGACTCGGCACCGACGCCGCTGGCGTCGCCGGACGCCGCCATGGTGCACGGCTCCGTGCTGGTGGTGGATGATGACCCGGTGGTGCTGATGCAAATGACCCAGATGCTGGGCAGCATCGGTGTACGCGAAGTATTGACAGCGCGCAATGGCGTGGAGGCGATGCGCCTGGTGGGCCAGCGTCAGAAGGCAATTGATGTGGTGGTGTGTGACCTGAATATGCCCGAGATGGACGGTGTAGAAATGATTCGCCGGTTTGGCCAGGGCAATTTCGGTGGCGCGCTGATCCTGATGAGTGGTGCGGATGAACAAATCCTCTCAACTGTGGGCAAACTCGCGGTGCTGCAGGGCCTGAACGTGCTCGGTCAGATCCATAAGCCAGTCACGCCGCAGGCGATGGGGGATTTGCTGCGCCAGGCATCCACGGTGCCGGCGGAGCGGCCAGTTCCGCTACCCGGATCGGTGCTGACGCCGGACGCGATTCGCAATGGCATCGAATTGGGTGAGTTCTCGGTCTGGCTGCAGCCCAAGGTACTTTCCCGGTCGCTGGAGCCGGTCGGTGTCGAGGCGCTGGCGCGCTGGCGTCGATCCGACGGCCGCTACATTTCGCCCAACCTGTTTATTGTGGTCGCCGAGCGCTCCGGGATCATTGCCGAACTGTCCGCAGTTTTGGTGGCCCATGCGCTCGCAGATGGCGCACGGTTGCATGCGGCGGGATTTCCGCTGAAGATCTCCATCAACCTTTCCGCACTGTGGCTGGACGACCTGAGCTTGCCAGACCTGATGGTGCAGTCGGTCGGTGCGGTCGGCATGACGCCAGCCGACATCATCCTGGAGGTGACGGAAACCGGCGTGACGAAGGACGTCGCCGTGGCCCTGGATGTGCTCACCCGCCTGCGCCTCAAGGGTTTTGGCTTGTCGATCGACGACTTCGGCATCGGATACTCGTCTTTCGAACAGCTGGGACGTATCCCCTTTACCGAACTGAAAATTGATCGCAGCTTCGTAAACCGCGGCATGCACGACGCCGCTGCCCGCGCGATTCTGGAGAGCAGCATGGCGATGGCGCAGAAGCTCAACCTGACTACCGTCGCGGAGGGTGTGGAAACACAGGCTGAACTCGAGTTGATGCGCGCCCTGGGCTGCGACGGCGTGCAGGGTTACCTGATTGCGCGTCCGATGCCAACCAGCGAGCTAATCGCGTGGTTGCAACAACGACCGCACAACGCCTGAGCGTGTGAGGGGCAATCCAATGGCCCCGCTCCGGGCCGTCAGCGCCGTCGTGCTGCGGCGACTTCCCGGCCGAGTTCGATCACCGCCATGGCGTAGTAACTGCTCCAGTTGTAACGCGTGATGGCGTAAAAGTTGTCGGTGCCAATTACATAACTGGCGGCGGCAGCGCCGTTTTGCAGCTCGACCAGGGCCAGCAATCCCCGGTGTTGTGTTGCCTGGCCGGTGAGCACAACGCCTTTGGCCACTAACGCAGCTGCGCTGAAGCTGGGCAGGATGTCGGGCGCCAGCAAACTCTCCAGATCGAGCCTGCTTGCATCAAACTGCGCTTCATAATGGGTCGGCATTCCAGGTTGCCAACCAAACGCCTTGAAGTAATTGGCGACCGACCCGATCGCGTCGGCGCGGCTGGAGAATAGGTCGACCCGTCCGTCGCCGTCATAGTCGATCGCATAACGCACCCAGCTCGAGGGCATGAATTGCGGCGATCCCATGGCGCCGGCATAACTGCCCTTGAAGTCCAGCGGGTTGCTGCCGCTGCGGTTGGCCAACGACAACAACTGCTCCAGTTCGTCCTGGAAGAATTGTCGGCGCTGCTCGGCGCGTGGATGGGCGCGCGGAAAGTCGAAACTCAGGGTGGCCAGTGCGTCCATGACGCGGAAGTTGCCGGTGTCGCGTCCATAGATGGTTTCCACCCCGATGATGCCAACGATGATTTCTGCGGGCACCCCAAACTCGGCTTCTGCGCGTTCCAGCGTAGCTGCGTTGGCGTTCCAGAATTCCACACCCGCAGCAATCCGTACCGGATCGATGAAGCGGCTGCGGTAGACGCGCCAGTTCTTCGCGGTGCCGACCGCAGGCGGCAGTACCCAGCGCGTGATCTGCGGGACGTTGCGCGCGGAGCCGATGGCCTGGCGCACCCATACCGGGTCGAGGTTGCGGCGCTCTGCGATTGAATCTGCCATTTGCATCGCGTCCGGGCGGCTTGCGTAAAGGAATCCGGGCGGCTGTGCCTGGCTGGCGGACGGTTTGTCCGCTTTTGCCTTCGGCTTGGCCACAGCGGCGTGGCCGCAGCAGGCCCATGCCAGGGCCAGCACCAGCGTCCCGAAAGCCAGACGGTGCTTCAACCCGGCCATGGAAGACGCCCCAGCTCCCGTTGCAATGTGCGTAGCCGCGATGTTGCCCGGCCATCCTGTGGTGCGTAACGTACCTCCTCCAGCCGCAGCAGCCAGGCACAGATGCTTGCAGCGCGGCGGTCGTCGGCACCAAAGCGCGCGCTCAGCATGGCGGCGAGCTGGCGCGGCGGGCTGTTGGCGGCCGCAGGAAGTCCGACGCGTTGCAGGCGGCGCGCGGCGCGACGCAATAGCCGCAACCAGGGGTCCTGTCGTGTGCGTTCCCACAAGGTCCACAGGGCGCCCAAGCCACTGGCCGCGACGATCAGGGCCAGCAGCACATAGGCAAGGTCTTCCCACCCGGGTGACTTGAACCCGATGTCGCGCAGCAGGTTGAGTTGCCTGGCCTGGCTGTAGTTAAGAACCCATTGGTTCCAGCGGTTGTTGGTGGCTTCCCACAGCGCGCGCAGGTTGAGCAGGGCGGCCGGGCTGACGCTGGCCAAGGCGCTGGCGATCAGCCCACTGGGGGCCTGCAAACGTTGCAGCGAGCCGATGCGCCCGGGCGCTACTGCCGCGGTCGGGTCGACGCGTGTCCAGCCACGACCGGCGAGCCACACCTCAGCCCAGGCATGGGCGTCACTTTGGCGCAGCACCCAATATTCGTCCAGATTGTTGCGTTCGCCGCCCTGGTAGCCGGTAACGATGCGTGCCGGGATGTCGAGCGCACGCATCAGGATGACGAAGGCCGACGCAATGTGCTCACAAAAACCTTCTTTGCGGTCAAACCAGAACTCGTCGGCGGTGTTGACGCCAAACACGCCGGGATCCAGCGTATAGCCATAACCGCCTGTGCGAAGACGTTCCAGGACCGCAGCGACCAGCTGGTCCGGGTCCTGGCCATAACGCGGGTCGCGTTGCAACTGGGTCGCCAGTTCCATCGTGCGCGGGTTGAATCCAGGGGGCAGGTCAAGGTAGTCCTGCAGGCCTGGCGTGCGTCTGGCCGCACCGTGGCGAAACTGGACGTGGCTGGTGGCCTGGTAACGCAGCAGGTCGGACACCGGTCGGTCCGACAACCACTGCAACTGCGGCGTCATGCTGAGCTCGTGCCCAACTACCTGTGGTTTGGTTATCGCCGCGTCAAGCACGAATATCCAGGGCCGGTTATTGGGCTCCAGAGTCACCTGGTAGGACAGGGCCGGGCCGTTCACCTGAAGGTTGGCGCCGTCCTGCCAACGGGCGGGCAAAGTGGAGCGCAACAGTTTCCATTCCCGTCCGTCCAGAGTGGACAGGACCGGACCGCGAAAGTACAAGTCCGACTGCCTCGGCGGCGCGCCTTCGAAGCGGACCCGCAGTGCGATGCTGTCATCGAGCGCAAGGCTGGCGATGCTGCCGACCTGCATGCTGGACGACAAGCCGCTGCGTCCGCTCATGGCGTCACCCGGGACGCCCCACAGTGGCGCAATGCGCGGAAACAGCACGAAAAACACTGCCATGATCGGCGCCCCCAGCAGGGCCATGAACGCTGCAATCCTGGCTGCATCGCGCAGCGGTGGCTTGCCAGCCGGCATGTGGCTGTTGACCAGCGCCGTCAGCAGGCCCAGCAAGCCCACCAGCATAGCGCCCGCGACCAGCAACGACTGCGAGAAAAAGAAGTTGGTGAGCATCGTGAAGAAACCGAGGAAAAACACCACGAACGCATCGCGCTGGGCGCGCAGCTCGAGTGTCTTGAGCGACAACAACACGACGATCAGGGTCACGCCAGCGTCCCGCCCGAGCAGCGTACGGTGGCTGAACAGCGTCGCACCCACGGTGAGCACGAGTAACGCCAACAGCCACCAGCGCGAGGGCAAGGCCAGGCCCTTCCAGGCCAGCGTACCGCGCCATAACAGCACACATAGCGCCAGCAGGCTGCACCAAAGGGGCAGGTGGGAGGTCTGCGGCGCGATCACCCAGGCGATTACCAACAACAGGAACAACGTGTCGCGCGCCTCTCGCGGCAGGTGGCGCAGCCGTTGCATGGTCGTGTCAGGTGCCATTGGCATGCAGGGCGAGTGCCTCCAGGCAGCGTCGCCGTTGTGCCTCGCCGCAGGCCGGTGGGATGTGCAAGGCGCCCAGGCGCAAACCGTAGTCCAGTCCCATCCGTTCCGCTGCGAGTACCCAGGCACACAGGCGCGACAGGGCCAGCTCGAGAGCCGGTCCGGCGCTAGTGAGGTTGCCCGCAATAGCGGTGTGGGCCAGGTCCAGCCAGAGTTCGAGGCGATGCGACTGTTCGGTGTCGCGGCTCACCAGTTCGTCGGCCTTGGCAGCCTTTTTCCAGACCACCAGCTTGCGCGGGTCGCCGCGCTGGTAGGCGCGCACACCGTCGTAGTCGCCGCTGGCATGCGAGCGCGCACGGTCGGCGGCGGCGCCAGCCCGTGCTTCACCAGCCGGCAGCGCAGGTGGCCGCACTTCCGGGGCTGGATACACCATCAACCTGGAGGCCGGGCGCCACACTGTCCAGACCCGAAACGTACCAAGCGGAAAGCGCGTCTCCGCCGTCAGCGCCGGGATTTCCTGCAATCCGCGGCGTAGCGGCCGGAATGCCACATGCACAACCGCGCTGCCCTGCGCGCCGACATCGGTCCAGGACCACTGGTCACCGCCCAGCACGCTCACACCGATCCCGTAACGTATGCGGCGGCGCTGGTTGTCCAGGCTGATCGCGAGCGCCGAATTGCCAAGCGCAAAGCCAGGCGCTGGCGGTTGCAGGTGCAGGGCCAGGCCGCGCAGCGTTGCATGGCACAGGTGCATGCCGACCAGGGCGCTGCCAGCCAGCAAAAAGGTCAGCAGATAGCCCAGGTTAAGCTGGTAGTTGATTGACGCCACCAGCAGCACCAGCAGCGTTGCCGCCAGCATCCAGCCGGCGCGCGTGGGCAGGATGTACACGGTACGTTGTGTCAGCACCATACTGTCGCGCGGGGTCAGGCGGTTGAGCCAGAAGCGCCGCAGGCGCGCCCGCAGGAACACCAGCGGGTGTGCCATTGCAAAGGGCAGGCTGCTCGCCATGCTGCGGATTTCAGGACAAGGGAAGTGCTGCCAGCATGGCGCGCACCTGCTCAACCGACCCGCGTCCTGCGTCTGGCGCCGGAGTCAGGCGGTGCGCAATGGTTTGCGCCAGGATCGCCTGCACGTCATCCGGCGCCACGTAGCTGCGCGACATCAGCATTGCCTGGGCTTTTGCAGCGCGCATGATCGCGATACCTGCGCGCGGGCTCAGGCCCTGCACGAACCAGCGCCCGCTGCGGGTAGCCGCGATCAGATCCTGCACATAGTCCAACAGCGCGGGCGCGGCATGTATTGCGAGCACTTCGCGCTGCAGCTGCTCGAGCTGGGCCGGCGCCAACAAGCCGGGCAATGCCAGCACCAGCTCGCTGCGGTCCTGGCCACCCAGCAGTTCCCGTTCGGCGGAACGGTCCGGGTAACCCAGCGAGATCCGCATCAGGAACCGGTCCAGCTGTGACTCGGGCAGGGCATAGGTTCCGAGCTGGTCATGCGGGTTTTGCGTGGCGATCACGAAAAACGGGGTCGGCAGGGCTCGCGTCTCGCCTTCGATCGTGACCTGCTTTTCCTCCATGGCTTCGAGCAGTGCACTCTGGGTTTTCGGGCTCGCGCGGTTGATCTCGTCGGCCAGCAGCACCTGGGCAAAAATCGGGCCGCGATGGAA
>JAJAZK010000603.1 GCA_026785765.1 Rhodoferax sp.
CGCGATGCGGCCAGCGAGATATTGCCTGCAGACGAGGAACTCGCAGAGCTTGCGGCAGAGCGTATCGCGGCACTGAACGAAAAGTACACTGGCGCCGGCGCGGACCAGTTCTTCCTGTTTCATCGGCCGCGGAAGTGGAATGCCGGCGAGGCCACGTGGATGGGTTATGAGCGTAAGCGCGGCAAGTTGGCAGACCTGAACGCACTGCTGCGCGGTGGCACGAATGCCTTTTCGCGGGTCGTTGGCGAACCCGCGGTTCTTGCCTCCGTGAAATATGTCATCACGCTCGACACCGACACCCAGTTGCCACGGGATTCTGCGCAAAAGTTTGCAAGTGCCATGGCGCATCCGCTCAATCGCGCAGAATTCGACGCGGCCAGCGGCTGTGTCAAGCATGGCTACGGCATTTTGCAACCGCGCGTCGCGGTGAGCATGCCCGCTATCGACCAATCACGCTACGCCCGTCTATTTGGCAGCGAGCCCGGCATAGACCCCTACACGCGGGCCATCTCGGACGTATACCAGGATGTATTTGGCGAAGGTTCATTTGTCGGCAAGGGCATTTACGACGTTGACGAGTTTGAACAAGCACTGAAGGGTCGCTTTCCGGAAAACCGTATCCTCAGCCACGATCTGCTGGAAGGCTGCTATGTGCGCTCGGCGCTATTGAGCGATGTGCAGTTGTACGAGCAATATCCCTCACGTTATAGCGACGACGTGAGCCGCCGCCATCGCTGGATACGCGGCGACTGGCAAATTGCCTCGTGGCTGTTACGGCGCGTGCCGGGCAACGGTGTGGACGATGCCAGCCGCCACAACCCGCTGTCGGCGCTTTCGCAGTGGAAGATTTTCGACAATCTGCGCCGCAGTCTGGTGCCTACCGCGACGATGCTGCTGTTGCTCATCGGCTGGAGCCTGCTGACCCCGGCATGGCTATGGACGGTGGCCGTCACCGGCATCTTCGTAATGCCTATCCTCGTCTCGGTGATTGTCGAACTGATGCAAAAACGTGAAGACATAACGCTGCATCAGCATCTTTTGCAGGCGATGGCGCCGATAGGCAGCCAGTTTGTGCAGGCCATGTTCACGCTGGCGTGCCTGCCATTTGAAGCGGCCTACAGCTTGGACGCCATTATTCGCACCAACTGGCGGATTGCAATCACGCGCAAACAATTGCTGGAGTGGACGCCTTCTGGCAGTGCAGCGAGCGGAGGCGCAACCAGCTTGTGGGCCAGCTACCGGGCAATGTGGGTGGCCCCGGTCATCGCCCTCACGATGCTCACGTGTCTGCTCATCGCCGTGCCGGCGGCGTCGCTGGCCGCGTTGCCGCTACTCGTCCTTTGGATGGCGGCACCCGCCTTCGCCTGGTGGATGAGCCTGCCGCGCGAACGGCAGGCCAGCACACTCAACGCAGAACAAATCGTCTTTCTGCACAAAAATGCACGCAAGACCTGGGCCTTCTTCGAGACCTTTGTCGGCCCCGGCGATCACTGGCTGCCGCCGGACAATTTTCAGGAGCATCCGGTAGATGTGGTCGCGCATCGCACCTCACCGACCAATATGGGCCTGGCGCTGCTGGCCAATCTGGCCGCGTATGACTTCGGCTACATTCCGACCGGCACGCTTATTGAACGCACTGCCAATACCCTGACCGCCATGGCCGGCCTGACGCGGCACCGCGGCCACTTCTACAACTGGTATGACACACAGTCGATGCAACCGCTGTTGCCGCTCTACATCTCCTCGGTAGACAGCGGCAATCTCGCCGGCCATCTGCTGACATTGCGGGCAGGGCTGCTGGCGCTACCGGACGACAAATTTCTTTCGCCGCGCGTGGTCTCAGGCTTATCCAGCACATTGAGCGTCGTCAGAGAAGTCGCGCCCGAGCCGCCCCCAGCCGTGCAGATTTTTCTGGAGCAGCTCGATGAACAGCTCTCCTTTGTCGCGGATGTTCGCCCGACGACGCTGGTCGCGACACATCGTTGGCTCACGCAGTTTTTGCAGTCCGCCGAGATGCTTGAGGCCAGTCTGGAAACCGTGTCCGATGCGCTGCCGGCGGGTCAAGCGGGTCACCCAGGTGAGGGGTGCCATTGGGCCGGGCTGCTGATTTCGCAATGCCGGTTGTCGCTAGCCGAGCTGACCTTGCTCGCACCGTGGAGTGCAACGGCAGGCGTAAGCACCCGGCTTCAACGCATGCTCGATGCGATTGAAGTTCCCACGCTGCGCACGCTCGCGAACAATGACCCGTCGTGGCTAACGGCTCTTGCGCAGCAACCGGAAGCCGACGCGACCCAGGAGGAGCACGCGTTCCTGCTGGCGATGAGGCGCGACTGCGCAGAGGCGAGCCGCATCGCGCGCGAACGCATCACCGAACTTGAGCAGTTGTCGGCGCAAATAGGCGACCTGACGAACATGGAAACCGAATTTCTGTATGACCGTGTGCGGCATCAGTTCACCATCGGCTACAGCGTCAGTGAGCACCGGGCGGATTCGAGTCACTACGACATGCTTGCATCGGAGGCAAGACTGGGAAGTTTTGTCGCCATCGCCCAGGGCAGGGCTCCGCAGGAGAGCTGGTTCGCACTGGGACGCTTGCTCACCCCGACCGATGGCGAGCCTGTGTTGCTTTCCTGGAGCGGTTCGATGTTTGAGTACCTGATGCCGATGCTGGTGATGCCGACGTTCGAAAATACGCTGCTTGATCGCACCAGCCATGCCGCGGTCGAGCGCCAGATCGCCTACGGCGCGCAGCGCAATGTGGCCTGGGGGATCTCGGAGTCTGGTTACAACATCGTCGACGCGGCGATGAACTACCAGTATCGTGCGTTCGGGGTACCCGGCCTCGGGCTCAAACGCGGATTGGCCGACGACCTGGTAGTCACGCCGTATGCGTCGGCGCTGGCGCTGATGGTCGCGCCTGAGCGAGCCTGCGCCAATCTGCAACGGCTCGCTGCCAATGGATTGGCCGGCAAGTACGGCTTTTACGAAGCCATCGACTACACGGTAGCGCGATTGCCGCGCGGCCAGACCGGCGTCGTCATCCGCTCATTCATGGCGCATCACCAGGGTATGGTGTTTTTGTCACTCGCCTACCTGCTGCTGGACCAGCCGATGCAGAAGCGCTTTTTGTCGGACCCGATGTTTCAGGCGACCGCGCTGCTGCTCCAGGAGCGCGTGCCAAAAGTAGGCGCACTGCAATTGCACACGGTGAGATTTGCCTCCATCACGGCTCTGTCCAACGACCGGGAAGTGCCGGTACGTCTCATCGCAAGCGCGTCCACTGCTGTGCCGGAAGTACAGTTGCTCTCCAATAGTCACTACCACTTGATGGTGACC
>JAJAZK010000604.1 GCA_026785765.1 Rhodoferax sp.
GTTTCACAGTTTTGCCGCCGGGCACTCGCACGTGGTCCCGTTGAGCTCAATGAGGTCGAACGGATCGTCATAGCACAGGCGTGGGCAGCACCCGCGTTGCTGCCGGATTGGTGCACACTCGGAACAGGCTTCACATCAAGGAGAACGCGTTTATGGCCCCGCCCACCACCACCCTGCTGGTGCTGTCAGACCCCGCCGAGCCCCAGCTGACCATGCTCGAACCCTTGCGCGAACGGCTGCAGATCGTCATCGGGCCAACCATGGCCGCCGTGGCAGCCGCGGCGCCATTGGCCGACGCGTTGTTGGTGTGGACCGCCAGCCGAGACTTGCTGCAGCAGGTTTTTGCGATCGCGCCACGGTTGCGCTGGATCCACTCGCGCGCGGCCGGTCTCGACACCTTGTTGTTCCCGGCGTTGGTCGAAAGCCCGGTGCCACTGACCAACAGCAGCGGTGTGTACAGCCGCTCGCTGGGCGAATTCGTGGCCGCATCGGTGCTGTTCTTCGCCAAGGACTTCCACCGCATGCAGCGCAACCAGGAGGCCGGGCGTTGGGAACAGTTCGATGTCGAGGAGGCGCATGGCAAGACCATGGGCATCGTTGGTTACGGCGACATCGGTCGGGCGTCCGCCCGGTTGGCCAAGGCCCTGGGCATGCGCGTGCTGGCGTTGCGCCGCCGTCCGGAGCAGTCGCGTGGCGATGAACTGGTTGACGAGGCCCTCGGCAATGACCGGTTGCTGGAGTTGATGGCGCGTGCGGACTATGTGGTCGTTGCCGCCCCGCTGACGCCCGACACTACTGGCCTGATCAGCGCCGCCGCCATCGCCGCGATGAAGCCCACCGGTGTGCTGATCAACGTGGGTCGCGGCGCAGTGATCGACGAAGCGGCACTGATAGCGGCACTGCAGCGCAAGGCGATCCGTGGTGCCGCGCTCGACGTGTTCGCGCAGGAGCCGCTGCCTGCAGGGCACGCGTTTTATGCGCTCGACAACCTCCTGCTGTCCCCGCACTGTGCCGACCATACGCAGACCTGGATCGACGACGCCATGCATTTTTTCATAGGGAATCTGGAGCTTTTCTTGCGCGGTGAGCCCTTGCGCAACGTGGTGGAGAAGCGGCTGGGCTATTGAGAGGTCTGGTTTACGGAGTGTCCAAGCGCATCGCCATGGCAGAGCATATGGTTTGCCGAGAGTCACTCGACTGAATGGTTCCGTTTTGAATCTAAAATTCGCTCTAAATCCATTTTGGAGCCAATATGTCCAATATCTCAATCAAGGACGTGCCGGAGCAATGGGCAGAGTGCCTGCGCCAGCGTGCGGCGCGCAACCACCGTTCACTACAGGGCGAACTGATGGCCATCATCGAGCGCGCAGTACAGGAAAGCGCTCCGCCTGCAGCAGAGCTTGGCCAGTCGCCATCCGGGCGTGACGGGATGGGCGTGGTGGTCGGCTACGGCGCGGGTGGCCACCCCATCATCCGCCGCGGCTGGAAAACGGTCGAACAAGTGGCCGCCGAATTGAAAGCCAAATACCCGGAGCCCTTTACCGAGGGCCCGCTGGGAGCGGACATCATCCGGGAAGACCGGGATTCACGATGAGCGGTCGACCGCGGGAGCTGTTTGTCGCGGAGCCACCGGCGATCTATTTGCAGCGCCGCCCCCTGGTCGTGGACTGCAGCGCGATCAGCGGCCTTGTGTTCAATGAGCACTGGCAAGCGCAGGCCGCGCAGAAAATCGCGGACCGCGCTTTGCATGCGCCCCATTTGCTGGATGCGGAGATGGCCAGCGTGGCCGTGAAGAAGCACAAGCAAGGTCTGGCGCAAATCGCCGGAGACGGCCTGGAGCAGTTCCTGGCCCTGGATATCAAGCTGCATCCCATCCGGGTACAAGATGTCGTCGCGATCGCCCTGCGGTACCAGTTATCTGCCTACGATGCCGCCTACCTGTGGCTGGCAGCCGAACTCAAAGCACCACTGGCGACTTTTGACGAAAAGCTGGCCGGCGCGGCCAAGACCCATCTGGCCACTTTGACTTGAACGCCGCCACGCCGCGCGCTCTCAGCGCCACCGCCTTCGCCACGCTGCTGCTGGTCGCCCTGATGATGGGCGCCAACCACGTGGCGGCGCGTATTGCGTTCAACAATGGCGTCGACGTGGCGACGGCGGTACTGTTCCGAAGTGGCATCACTGCCATCGTGATCGTCGTTTTGTTGCAACTGCAAGCGGTTCGGGTGACGCTCAGCGGGCGACATCGCGGTTTTTTGCTCGCCATCGGCCTGTTGATCGGCCTGCAGAGCCTGTGCCTGTACTCCTCGGTCGCGCGGCTGCCGGTGGCGCTGGCATTGCTGGCGTTCAACACCTTTCCGGTATGGACCGCGCTGTGGGCCTGGCTGATCTACCGTGAGCCGCCGTCGCGCCCCCTACTGATGGCAATGCCAGTCATCCTGGTCGGCCTGGCGCTCGCGCTCGACGTACTGGGTGCGACCTCAGGATTGGGCGCCGGTGCACAGTGGACCCGGATCGGTTCCGGCGTCGGATTTGCGCTTGCCGCGGCCGCACTCTTTGGATTGGCGCTGGTCCTTACACAGCATGAGGCGGGCACCGTGGATGGACGCTTTCGCACTGCCACCACGATGGGCATCGCCGCACTCGTTGCCGTGGCTGCCATCACGTTGCAAGGGGGCTGGCACCTTCCGCAGGCCAGCGCCGGCTGGTGGGGGCTGGCCGCATTGACGTTCCTGTACGGCACGGCCTTCACCATCATGTTCACCATCCTGCCGCGCTTGGGCGTGGTCGGCAACTCCGCGATCATGAACGTGGAGCCGGTGTTTGCGCTGGCGCTGGCCTGGTTGATCCTGGACCAGGTGATCGCGCCGGTGCAGATCGGCGGCGCGCTGCTGGTGGTCGGGGCGGTCATGGTGCTCGGCTTGCGCAAACGCGCCTGAGCGCCGCCGGGCCGCTCCCAAGGCGCTCGCACCGCAGCACACTGTGCGCAGGTATTCGA
>JAJAZK010000605.1 GCA_026785765.1 Rhodoferax sp.
CCTGGAAAACGCCCAACGGTCGCAAGATTTCGATCGCGCTCGAAGAGTTGGGGCTGCCTTACAAGCTGTTCCCGGTCAACATCGGCAACGGCGAGCAACACCAGCCCGATTTCCTGCGCATCTCGCCCAACGGCAAGATCCCGGCCATCGTTGACCACGACACCGACATCACGCTGATGGAATCCGGTGCCATCCTGCTCTACCTCGCTGAGAAAACCGGCCGCCTGATGCCGCGTGAGACCGCGAAGCGCTGGCAGGCCACACAGTGGCTGATGTGGCAGATGGCGGGCTTGGGTCCGATGCTGGGCCAGATCCACCAGTTCGTGAAATACAACCCCGGCAAGAGCCCGTTTGCCGAAGAGCGCTACCTGAAGGAAGGCTTGCGCCTGTACGGCGTGCTGGACCGGCAATTGCAGAACCGCCAGTTCATCGTGGACGAATACTCTATCGTCGACATCGCAGTGTGGCCCTGGGTATCGCGTTTTGAGTGGCAGACCATCGACCTGCGCAAGTTCCCGAACGTGTGTAGGTGGTACCTTGAGGTCGCCGCGCGACCGGCGGTCCAGGCGGGGTATGACATGCCTGCATTCGGGGAGACCATTCCGCTGCCGGCCTGAGTGCCGAAGTGCAGGGAATTTTGCGCTGCAGTAATAAGTGCACGCTGTGACCCGCAACGGTCCGTTGCAATCGGCGTTCAAGTTGTAGTGCCTGCATGCCGATGTACAAGGATCATTTGCAGGGAGTCTCGTCAAATGTGGAAAAGCGTTTCGGCGGGCCTTGGGGCCCTGTTGCTGGCATCAGTTTGCCGGGGATCCGGGTTGACCGAGGTCGAAACCCGCTGGCTGAAAGGCGTCGGGCCGGTGATCGCCTTCGCCCGGGATGACAAGCTCCCGCTGGATGTAATCGTCCAACCCCAGCCCAACCCCGGTGCCGCGCCCCTTGCCATGGCGTTTATTGACGGTCGCTGCAAACTCGTGTTGTCGATGCGCGGCAATCCCGAAGCCAAGGCGACGCTGGACCGGATCGCTCCGGCGCTGCTGGATGCGACACTCGAACTCATGGCCGCACATGAACTGGGTCATTGTCGGCGTTATCTGGATGGGGCCTGGTACGTGGTTCCTTCCGGCTTCGACGGTTCGGCATATGCCGCACTGCCCCCCGGGTTGCGCGCGGCGGCACTGGACATGAAAGCCGCACGCCGGGAAGAGGGCTTTGGCGACCTGGTCGGACTGGCGTGGATCAGGCAACGGCATCCGGCCCTCTATCCCACGCTCCATGCATGGCTGCTGGCGGAACGGTTGCGGGGCCGCATCCCCGGTAGCCACCACGACACGGTGGCGTGGTTGCGTGTGGCCGAGGACGGCGCGCCCTTGGCGCACGCGTCGATCTTCGTGGCAGCCAGCGCACTCTGGAATAGCGTAATCATCGCCCGTCGAGGAGGCGTTGGCGAGATTGCTGACAATTCTGGAGTAGATACCCGTGTTCTGAAGTCGACTCGGTAGACTCAGGCTTTCGCCTGCCATCGGCCGTGGCATACCCAATCGCCAGCATCCTGGCGCGCTGCATGGCCCTCCCCATCCATGAAAGTACCGAATTGACTGCGCCAAGCCAAACCAGGACCCTGTCCGACCCGCTTTCCTTCGTGCGCGGGCCCGCCATGAAGAACCGCTTCATGCTGGCGCCGCTCACCAACTGGCAGAGCCACGCCGACGGGACGTTGTCGGAAGACGAATTCCACTGGCTGACCATGCGCGCGCGCGGTGGCTTTGGCCTCACCATGACATGCGCCTCGCATGTGCAGGCCTGCGGGCAAGGTTTCCCCGGGCAGCTTGGCAACTGGTCGGACGCGCATCTGCCGGGCCTGACGCGGCTGGCCCGCGCCATTCACGATGCAGGCAGTCTGGCTGCGGTGCAGATCCAGCACTCCGGCCGACGCTCTGACGCTGCACTGACTGGCCAGCGCGCAGTGGCGCCGTGGGACGACGCCGAAACCGGCGCTCGCGCGCTGTCAACGGCTGAAATCGAGCAGCTCGTGGAGGATTTCATACTGGCAGCGTTGCGCGCCGAAACCGCGGGATTCGACGGCGTCGAGCTGCACGGCGCGCATGGTTATCTGCTGGGGCAGTTCCTCGATGCCACGAACAATCTGCGGGTCGATCGCTACGGAGGCTCGTTCGAGAACCGCACGCGCGTGTTGTACGAGATCATCGACGGCATCCGCGCGCGTACCGGCAAGGACTTCCAGCTCGGCCTGAGGTTGTCACCCGAGCGCTTCGGCATCACGATGCCTGAATCGCTGGCGCTGGCGCACGCAATGATGGCGTGCGGGAAGATCGACTACCTCGACATGTCGCTCTGGGACGCCTTCAAGGAGCCGCTGGATGAGGGCTACAAGGGCCGGCCGTTGATCGAACACTTTACCGGCCTGGAGCGCGGGCGAACCCGGCTCGGCGTTGCGGGCAAAATCATGGACGCGGCCACGGCACAACACTGCATCGACAAGGGTGCCGACTTCGTGCTCATCGGTCGCGGCGCGCTGCTGCACCATGACTTCGCCGCCCGCGCGCTGGCGGACCCGGGCTTTCGCACGATCGAGCGCCCGGTCACCCGCGCCTACTTGCAGACGCAGGGAATGGGCCCGCCGTTCATCGAGTACGTGGCGACTACCTGGCAGCACTTTGTGAGTGACTAAATTCGCGCCAGACACTGCTGCACCCGACATCCAGCCGCTGCGCGCCGTGCGAATCTGTCAAATGCAAATGACCCTCGGTCCGCCGGTTCAGATCGCCTACGCAGTGCGCGACGTCCGGGCTGCCGCACTGTCATGGGTGGCACGAGGAGCAGGGCCGTTTTTTGTGGCCGACCACATCGAACTGACCGACGTCCGCTATCGCGGGGCGCCTGGCGTGTTCGACCACTCGTCGGCCTACGGCCAGTGGGGTGCGGTGATGGTCGAGCTTGTCTGCGATCACACCGAAGGCCCGTCGCCGGTGATCGATGTCGTAGGGCGGGGCGGAGTCGGCCTGCACCA
>JAJAZK010000606.1 GCA_026785765.1 Rhodoferax sp.
CGGTGACGTCGAACGCACAAGCTTCACCGGACAAGCCCTGGGCCTGCAGCTGCGCCACTCGCGCCGCCAGAGCGGCGCCGTCGCGCGCATTGAGTACCACGTGCGCGCCGGCGCGAGCCAGTGATTCGGCCATGGCCCAGCCCAGACCACGTGACGCGCCCGTTACCAGCGCCACCTTGTGCTTCAGGTCAAACATGCCGGTGTTCCGCGACGCGGCCCAGAGCGTGCATCACGGGGCACGCCCGTCGATCTGGTCCACCAGCGCGGCAAAGGCGTTTTGCAGCAAACCGTTGTCGGTTCCAGCAGCGATCATGCTGTAGCCCATCTCGCGGGCGCGCTCGATCCAGGCGCTGTCGGTGGCCATGAAGCCGGCTGCCTTGCCGTGGCGGCGGCAGACTTCCACCACCTTGCGCATGGCGGCCTCAAAACGCGGATCGGAAAACTGCCCCGGAATACCCATGAAATTGGACAGGTCGAAATGGCCTACCCACAACACGTCGATACCGTCCACGGCGGCGATTTCCTCGACATTGGCCAAGCCGTGTTCGGTTTCGATCTGGGCGATGACCATGGTGCGTGCATGGGACTCGGCGATTTTCACGCGCACATCACCGCCGAGGTAGTCACACTGGGCAAAACCGAAGGCGGCTCCGCGCCGGCCCTGCGGCGGATAACGGCAGGCACTGACGATGGAAAGCGCCTGTTCGCGTGATTCCACCATCGGAATCATCACGCCGCGCGCGCCCAGGTCCAGCGCTCGTGCCAGCCAGGTGTATTCGCCGCGCGGCACCCGCACCATGGGTTCGATCGGCAAGCCACGGCAACTGGAGAACAGCCACTTGAGTGTCTCGTAACCCAGGCCGGTGTGCTCCATGTCGTACAGGACAAAGCGGCAACCGGCGTTGGCCAGAATGGCGCTCATGCCGGGCGAGAAAAACTCGAAGACCATGGCGCCGGCAATGGTCTTGCCAGCCATCACATCGTGCTTTATGGCGTTGGGTGTCATGTAGCCTGTTCCTGTTCCAGTCGCTGCCACAGGGAGCGCACCAGGCGCATCAGCAGTTGCGCTTCTTCCCAGCGGTCCGACAGTTCGTAACCGTCGGCGCCAGTCATGGCGTATTCGCGCGGCCCGAGTTCACACAGGAAGGTGAACGCCGCGTCTTTCGGCGCGCGCCGTCGCCAGCTGCGCAGCCCGTATTCCCACCAGCCCATGAATAGGTCCAGCCAGTCTTTCTGGTGTGCAAAACTGATCTGCACCTGGATCTGTTCGCGGCTGGCGACGCGGCCGTGGAATCCCCAGCAGTTGTCGATGATGCGGTGCATCAGGCGGTGGTTTTCTTCAGAGACTGGCCAGGCGAACTCACGCCCCACCAGGTAATGCGACAGGTCACCTGTCAGGCGAAGGTCCGGGAAACGGTCGAGCAGGCGCAGCGTGAAAACCAGATCCGTGGTCATGCGGTCCCGGTGGGTTTCCATATGCACCGGAATACCGGCGCGCTGGCCCAACTCAAGCCAGCCTTCGATCAAAGGTACACATTCGGCGACGGTGTGTGGCCGCACATCGGCTTGCAGGTTCACGTGGTCGGCGCCGAATTCGGCCACATGGTCCAGAATCGGGCGCAAGTCGTCGACGCTCTTGGGGTAACACTGGGCCTGCCAGGTCAGTCCCCATTCGCGCAGTCTGCCGGTGACGCTGCGCACGTAATCCCGATCAAAGAAACGCACGCCGGCACCGTCGAATCCCGCAGCGTGGATCATCTCGAGCTTGGTGTCAAGCGACCACTCCGCGCCGTCCGGCCGCCGCCGCTCCATCGCCCACATCGACTGGTAGACGCGTAACTGCTGCATCAGGACGCCGTGCCAGCCAGTTCTTCTGCGTCCTTGAAGAAGCGCGTGCCCAGATCGCGCTGGTTCTCGTAGATCGAGCCCTGGCTGGGCGCCGCCGGATAAGGCAGGCGCACCGGCACCGCCGTCATGCGCGGCTCCAGCGTGTCGGTGCCCGACACCAACTGCGCCGTCCAGGGCTCCCAGGCGGTGGGCGGGTGAATCAGCGGCCAGGCGTCTGCCGCGCGGTACTGGTGCAACAGAAAGCGCCGCGGCTTACCCGAAACATTGGCCGAGGAGCCGTGGACCAGCCGCACATGGTGCACCGTGATCGATCCAGCCTTGCCGGTACACATCACAGCCTTGGAGAAGTCGACGTCAACCTTGGACGGATCGATACCACCGACAAAATTGCCTTTGGCGTGGTGGTCGTGGATCGGCCCGGTGTGGCTGCCGGGTATCACCAGCATGGAGCCGTTGTCGGTGGTGAAGTCATCGACCATGATCCCGACTGCTGCCAGATCGTCGTTGGTGTGAGGGTAAAAAGCCCAGTCCTGGTGCCACTCCACCGGCGATCCGAACCCGGCTGCCTTCAAGTTGAGCTTGGACATGTCGAACCGGATGTTTGGTCCCCACAACTTCTGAAGTACCGCGATGATCCCGGGATGGCGCACCAGGCGGGCGTAGGTCGGGTGCTGGGCATGGGGTGTTTTTATGCGGCGCAAACGCGGCTGCAGTGCCGTATGCCCGGGTTCAAGATCGAACACATCGGTGTGCTGCAGCGTCTGGCGCGACGCCTCGACAAACTCATCCGTCACCCGGCGCAGTTCCTGTATGTCCTGCGCGGACAAAACGTCGGGCACCACGATGTAACCGTCGCGCTGGTAACGCGCCACATCCAGGTCATTGATCATCTCGTCTCCTCCATCTCTTTAGGCCTTTCGGCGGGCCTGCGTCGGCTCTAATTGACGCTTTCGGCATATTACATTAATATAAAAATGCCCGACAATAATTCCTTGATCTTTACGGGCCATCACAATACGGCCGCTTGGCCCATCACAGGAGACAAACATGGCGATATCCCGGCGTACTCTTTTAACCTACGGTGCTGGCGCGGCCAGTGTGTTGGCGGCGCCGCAGATCACGCGGGCGCAGGCGGCCCCGATCCGGCTGGTGTTTTCCCACCATCTTCCGACAACCCACCTGGGCCACAGAATCACCGAGAGTTATGCCGCCAAGGTCAACGCCGGCACCGGTGGCCAGGTGACGATCGACATCCGGCCCGCGTCGCAGCTGTTCAACTTGCGCACCTCGGCTGAGGCACTGCAGCTCGGCACGCTCGATATGTGCTGGAGCGATCTGGGCACTTTAGCCAATTGGCAGCCGCACCTGGGCTTTATCTCGATGCCGTTCCTGTTCAACGACTTCGACCATGTCAAACGCGTGTTGTACGGACCGCCCGGCCGGCAGGTCAGCGAGATGGCGAAAGAAACGCTAGGTGTCGAGGTGTTGTCGCTGGGTGCATCGGGTTTTCGCGTTTTCCTGGGCAAGAAGGCAATTAACACAGCGGACGATGTACGCGGCATCAAGCTGCGCGTGCCGGAGATTCCAACCTGGGTCGAAATGGCCCGTGCCATGGGCGCCAACCCGACGCCGATCCCGGCTGGCGAGATGTATACCGCCTTGCAGACCGGCGTGATCGACGCAATCGAGGTACCTGCCGACTTCATCATTGCCGCCAAGATTTATGAGGTGGCTGGTTTTGCCACCCGCACCCACCATATCTTCACCGAGGTGTCGATGATGGCCAGTTCCAGAAAGATGGCGGCCTTGCCGGCCAACGTGCAGAAAGTGCTACGTGACCAAGCGGTCGAGTCGGTGCAAAAGGAAATGTGGGAAGCCAACATCAAGGAGCAGCAATCCGCGTGGGACAACCTGGCTGGCCGCGTCAAAGCCAATGCCAATCCCGATATCGAGAGTTTCCGCTCCAAGATGGGCCCGGTGCTGACCAATTTTGTCAATAGGACGGGTCCCCGGGGCAAGGCGCTGGTCGAAGCGGTCCAGGCTGCGGCCAAGGCCTGACACCGATGTCGGGTCCGCACCCGGACCCAGGCCAAAACCGGGTGGCGCTGCGCGGATTTGGCTTGGGGGTGCAGCGCCTGCGCGCTGCGCTTACTGCCTTGTCGGCAGCGCTGCTGGCCAGCTATTTTGTGCTGGTGCTGCTGCAGGTATTCTTCCGCTATGTACTCAATGAGTCGCTGTTCTGGGCCGAGGAGTTGGTGCGCGGCTTGATGGTCTGGGGCGTCATGGTCAGTTCGGCCTTGGTCGCCGCCTCGCGCGACCATATCCGGGTCGAAGTGCTGGAGCTGATGCTGCCGCCGACCGGCCGACGGATCGTGGTCCGTATTGCCAACGTGCTGTGCATCGCGTTCAGCCTGATCCTGTTGTGGGCCGCGATCCAGTTGATGGACCGCAGCTGGTTCCAGCAGTCGCCGCTGCTGCAGGTACCGAAGTGGACGGTCTACATGGCGATCGCGGTCGGTGCGGTGCTGGAGGCCTTGCTGATGCTGCTCACCTGGAATCAGGAGCCACCTGCCGAACCCCGAATGGACCCAAGCCTATGAGCATCGGTTTGATGCTGGGTCTGTTTTGCGTGTTCATGGTGCTGGGCATGCCGATTGGTTACTGCATGGGGCTGGCAGCGATTCTGGCGATTCTGGTTGACGGCACGTTGCCGCCGCTGATCCTTGCCCAGCAGTTTTACGAGGCGCTGGACAATTTCTCGCTGCTTGCCGTGCCGCTGTTTGTGCTGGCCGGTGAGTTGATGAGTGTGGCGGGTATTACGGAGCGCCTGGTGAACATGTCGCGCGCGCTTATCGGCCATTTTCGGGGTGGCTTGGCGCAGGCCAACATCATGACGAATATGTTCATGGGCGCGATCTCCGGCTCGGCGCTGGCCGACCTCACAGCCATTGGCTCGATGATGATTCCGGCGATGAAACGCGAGGGCTACAAGCCGGCCTTTGCAGTGGCCGTGACTGCTTGCGCAGCCATGATGGCCCCCATCATTCCACCGAGCATCATCGCAGTAATCTACGGCTCGGTTACCGGTGTGTCGATCGGTGCGCTGTTTCTGGGTGGCGTGATTCCGGGCGTGCTGGCCGGCCTGTCAATGCTGGTTCTGGCCTGGTGGCTGGCCCCAAGTGCCGGCGCCCGTCCTTCCCCCCGGGTCGGCTGGCAAGAGCGCGGACGAGCCACCGGACGCGCCATACCTGCGATCTTCATGCCCGTGATCATCATCGGCGGCATCCTGTCGGGAGCCTTCACGCCAACCGAGGCCGGTGCCATCGCTGCCCTGTACGCCTTGCTCTTCGGGTTGGCCGGGCGCAAGTTCAGCTTCAAGTCGCTGTACGGCAACTTTTCTGCCGCTGCGGCGCTGACCGGCAGCGCGCTGATCACGCTGGCGGGCGCCGGATTGTTCAGCTGGGTGCTGAGCCGCGCCGGTGTCGGCCAGGCTGCGCTGCAGCTCATGTTGTCCATCACCAGCAGCCCCTCGCTGGCGATGCTGGTGCTGATCCTGTTCTTCTTTCTGCTCGGCACGTTCCTGGAGCCGGTGCCGGCGCTGATCATTGTGGTGCCCATCATGGGGCCGCTGATCGCGCACCTGGGTTACGACCCGGTGCACTTCGGCATTGTCACCATCATGTTGCTTGTTCTGGGTTCGGTGACGCCCCCGGTTGGGGTGTTGGCGATGGTGGCCTGCAAGATTGCCGGCATCAGCTACAGCGAGTCGTTTGGCATGCTGACGCCCTTCATCCTGGTTTGGCTGATGGTGATTCTGCTGGTAGCCTTTGTACCTGACCTGGTGTTGTTTTTGCCGCGTTTGATGAAAGGCGCCTAGTGGCGCCGTACTTGAACCTGGGGAGTTGGCTGCGATGAGCAAGTTTCGCGTGGGTATCACGGCCGACGTGCGCAAGTCGGACGGTGAACCGATCTTTGGCACGCAGGTGCTGCAGTTGCTCGACCATCCCGACATCAGCTGGGAGTACATGGCGCAGCCGTCAATCGATCTGAGTCCGGCACAGGCCGCCAGTTACGACGCAATTTGTGCGATGGTTACCCGAGTGACCTCACAAAGCCTGTCCGGCGCAGACCGACGGCTGAAACTGATCGCGCGTTTTGGGGTGGGTTACGACAGCATCGACGTGCCGGCCTGTACCAGGGCGGGCGTGATGCTGACGATTGCGCCAGACGGCGTGCGCCGTCCGGTCGCGACGTCGGCACTGACCTTTGTACTGATGCTTGCGCAAAAGGTGCTGATCAAGGACCGCCTGACCCGCGCCGGCCGCTGGTCCGAGAAGATGGACCACATCGGCACCGGTCTCACCGGGCGCACCCTGGGTTCGATTGGCCTGGGCAACATCGGAGCCGAGTTGTTTCGGCTGGCGAAACCGCTTGACATGTTGGGTATCGCCCACGACCCGGTGGCCGACCCGGCGCTGGCGACCGCCCTGGGGGTGCGCCTGGTCGACATGGACACGCTGTTCAGTGAGTCGGATTTTCTGACGGTCAACTGTCCGCTGAACGAGCAGACCCGAGGTCTGGTCAGCGCGCGCCTGATCGCGCTGATGAAGCCCAGCGCCTATTTGATCAACACTGCGAGCGGCACAATCGTGGACGAACTGGCGCTGGCTGCAGCGCTCGCGCAGCGCAAAATTGCCGGGGCCGGGCTGGATGTTTTCGACGAGGAGCCGGTGCAGGTGAACAACCCGCTGCTGCAGATGGACAACGTCGTGCTGACACCCCATGGCATCTGTTTTACCGACGAATGTATGCGCCGCCTCGCCGAGAGCGCGTTTCGCGCCACGCTCGACGTCGCAGCCGGGCGCACACCGCCTTACATCGTGAACCCGGAGGTGCTACCGCAGACGCCCAATGCTGTCACAGGTGGGCGTTGAATCCACCCCGGTAGTGTCAGCCGGTGTACTCATCGTTACCGGCGCCTCGCGCGGCATTGGTGCAGCCTGCGCACGCGTCGCCGCGCACGCCGGTTACCGGGTGGTCGTGAATTACCACCTCAGCCGCGCCGCCGCCTTGGACCTGGTGGCGACGATCACGCAGCACGGTGGCCAGGCGATCGCGATTGGCGCTGACGTATCGCAGCAATCCGAGGTTGCGCGCCTGTTCCAAGAAACCGACCGGCACTTTGGACCGGTGACTGCTTTGATCAACAACGCCGGCATCGGTGGCGCGATCCTGCCGGTGGAGCAGCACAACGAGGCCACCCTGAACGAACTGTTCTTCACCAACACCTATGCCTGCATACTGTGCGCAGGTGCTGCCGTACGCCGCATGTCGCCGCGGTTTGGCGGCAAGGGTGGGGTGATCGTCAATATCTCCTCGGCCGCGGCACGCCTGGGCGGACTGCCGGGAATGGCGGTGTATGCCGCCAGCAAGGGTGCGATCGACAGCTTCACCCTGGGCCTGGCCAACGAAGTTGGCAAAGAGGGCATCCGCGTGGTCGGCATCCGCCCGGGAATGATTGCGACCGACATTCTCGAACCCATTGGCGGCGCCGAGCTGATGGAACGGGTGGCGCCGACGATTCCTCTGGGCCGGGTCGGGCAGCCGCACGAGATTGCGCAGGCAGCCGTCTGGCTGCTCAGCCCGGCCGCCTCCTATCTGCACGGCACCACCATCGACGTCTCGGGCGGGCCCGGCCGTACGGGACGCCGCCCCCCCGGGAGCGCCCCTGCAACGAATCCCGTCCGTGTGGCCACGCGCGCAACAACACGCCATCGGCGCAAC
>JAJAZK010000607.1 GCA_026785765.1 Rhodoferax sp.
CGCTGGCCAGTGCGCCGAAATGGTGCCCATACCGGCGACCGCAGGGCCCCAAACAGGTTCGGATACTCCAGTGGCGAGTTGTGGCTCGGCAGCTTGAACACCTTGCGTCCCGCGTAAATGCCCGCGACGCGCTCGGCCAGGCGCTTGCCAGCCCAAGGCGAGAAGGAAACACCGTTTCCACCATAACCCAAGGCGTGCCGAACGGTCTGCGCCGGATCGGGCCGGGTGATGCGCGGCATCATGTCGTGGCGCACATCCACCCAGCCCCACCACGAGTGGTCGACCAGGATGCCGGCCCGGGGTGGAAATTTGCGCGCGATCGCATCGGTCAGCAGTTCAGGTGGACCGCTATTTCGGCATCGGCGCCACTGACTGAAATGTGGCTACCGATCTGCAGCTGGTTGTCTTTGAGCAACCAGTAGTAGAACCGCAGGGTTCGGGTATCGGTCAAAAGGTCTGTGAGCGAAAGTTGGTTGCCTGCAACTCCGCCGCGGCAAAGGGTCGTGTCACCAGCGCGTTCGACAGGACCACCAGTCTGCCCACGCGCCCGCATTAACCTCCCGGCACTGTCAGTTGGTGGGTTGGTCCGCGCCCATCAGGCGGTCGGTTTTCCTTTTGACGATCCAAAAAGCGATACCGGTGGCAACCAAGCCAATGGCGAAGAAAATCCATTTGACCGCACCACCTTCACTGCCTGGCGAACCCAGAGAGCCCAGGTACACGTACAGCGCGGTGCCAGGAATCATGCCGAGTGATGTAGCCAGCACATAGCGCCAGAAACTGATCTCGGTGGTGCCGAAAAAGTAGTTTTGCACATTGAACGGAATGACCGGACTCAGCCGCAACATCGCGACGATCTTCCAGCCCTCGTCGTTGACCGCTTCACGAATCGCCTTCGCTAGCGGGTACTTCTGCACATAGCGCTTGAACCATTCGCGCGCGCCATAGCGGGCGATAAGGAACGCGAGACTCGCGCCCAAGGTCGCAGAAAGCACCACCAGCGGCACCCCAACCAGACCAAAGGCAACTCCGGCCGCGACGGTGAAAACGGACGGTGGAATCATCAACACCGTGGCCAGCACGTAAACCAGTACGAACGCAGCCACCCCCCAGGCGCCAAGGTCGTGAATGGCGTCAGTGAACCATTCGATCCAGTCTTGTACCGGCAGCAGAAACCAGGCCGCAATTGCGCCCGCAATGGGCGCGCCCAGCGCCAGCCACTTCCACGAGAACCTGGTTTGCGACTGCGGCGCGGCCGCATTGGCGGCAGCCATCTACTTGCCGCGCAAGATTTCGCCCTCGCCCTTCTTGCGGTCAAAACGATCGTCCTGGTTCAGCCCCAGATCGTCTTGCTTGCGCGGCGAGGAACCAACCGGCGCCACTCCCGAACTGATACGAATCTCGCGCCATTTCAGTTTGATATCGGCCCAGCGATGGCTGGGTGGCGTGTAGCCCGCAGCCCGGTATTTGCCCGGCATCACCCTTCCCTTGTTGGTCACAAAGCTGGCAAAGTCACTCGTCCACTGGTCAAAAGCCTGCGTGAAATGCACCTCGGTGGGGATCTGTTCGGCCTGGTTCTCACTGTACTTGCGGCCCTTGCCGAAGTCTTCGTAACGCCACAACGGTTCGGGCACCTCGATGCCGCTGAACCGGCATTGCCACACCAGCGGCGCGTAGCAGTCGCGAAGATCGCGGTACGGCTCGCTACCCGGGTCGAAATACTCGGCATGCTGCAAATAGACCGGTCGGCCGCTGGCGTCGCGCTCGTCGCTGGCGTCGTCACCATAAGAGAAGAAGGCCGCGGTTCGCCCTTCCAGATGGTTCACTCCCAACTCCTTCCATTCTGGCTTGGTCTCCAACTGCATGGCCAGTTCCGGGTTCTTGTGGTCGATCAGGTCTTCGCGCGGGTTGCCACCGTTCATGCACACCAGCCGGTCGAACATAAGCTTCAGATTGGTGCTGGGCGCATACCAATTGATCGGACCGATGATCGCCCAGGCATCGGCCATGTCCAAGCGGGCATACAGGTCCAGATTCCACATCAAGTCGGGTTCCGCGCTGCTGCTCTTTTCGTAGCAATTGCAGGGCCAACAACACAGCGGCATGGCGGTCGAGACACAGGCGTTGCAGGGCCGAATCGCCTCTCGACCGTACACGTTGCCCAGGTCTTCATAGTCAATTTCCCATTCTTCGGGCAGCGCCTCCGCCAGCCGCAGCATCAACGTGCGGGCTTTCGAATCGACACCGGGGCAATTGAATTGGCGGCGTTGCGACGCGGCAAGAATCAGAATCCGGAACGGGCGGCTATCGGCCGATTTGAAGGCATTCTTGTCATCGGGTTTCATAAGGGTCGGCGCTTGGTCAGAAAAGCATTTCAGCATCGACGCGGAGCCGATGCTTGTCAGTGCGACAGCGCACAGAGCGATGTCCAACCGGGGATCACCACCGAAACCATCACCAAGTGCGGCGAGCCTTGGGCGCCGATGCGCCGTCGTCTAGATGCTACCGGGATGGGCGCCCGTCACACCGCCCGCGCTGTGACGGGCAGGCAATGGTCCCCTTCGACGGGTACCTGAATGTATTGTCAAAGGGCGCGTTGGGTTTCAACGTGGCTGCCCTGCTGTGCTGGGCGGCGCGCTGCATGCCGGGGACGATATTGGAACAACACCAGTGCGCCAACTCCGCATGGTGACCTGAAAGACCAGCCAAAAACCGGTTCACCGTGCGCGAG
>JAJAZK010000608.1 GCA_026785765.1 Rhodoferax sp.
GGCCGCCGCCGCGCCCATCAGGGGGCGCTTGAGGGAGTCGCGGTCGCCCCCGCAGCCGAACACGCACCACAACTGTCCACCGCGCCGGGTTGCCACTGGACGCAACGCAGCCAGCACCTGCTGCAAGGCATCGGGCGTGTGGGCATAGTCGACGACCGCCATTGGTTTGCCGCGCAGCATGGTGGTCTGCAGACGCCCTGGAACCGGCGTCAGGCGGTTGCAGGCCGCAGCAGCGTCGGCCAGTGGGATGCCGATGGTGCGCATGGCGGCAACAACGCCGAGCAGGTTGGAGACGTTGTAGTGGCCGATCAGACCGGTTGTCACACGCTGCCGTTCGGCGCCCTCCTGCAGTACGAAACGCAGTCCACGTGCGCGCGCTTCTACATCACACGCGCGCAGGCGTGCGGCGGATGTACACGACACGGTCCAAAGGTCGAGCGGCCGATGCTGCAGCGAGAGCGCTAGCCGCGCGCCGACAGGGTCGTCAGTATTAACCACGGCGGCTTGCAGATCGGGCCAGTCGAACAGACTTTCCTTGGCGCGCCAGTACGCCTCCATGCTGCCGTGGTAGTCCAGATGGTCCTGGGTGAAATTCGTGAAGATGGCGGTTTGGATGCGGGTGCCGGCAAGTCGCTGTTCCACAATGCCGATGGACGACGCCTCGATGGCGCAGGCGCGCGCACCGACACTGCACATGTCGCGCAAGGCCGCCTGCAGGCGCACGCCATCGGGCGTGGTCAGGCCGGTGCCAACGAGGCTGGCGCCGTTGGCGCTGGCCGCCTCGACTGGGACAAAACCGGCTCCCAGCGTGCCGACCATGCCACAAAGCCGGGCGTCTGGCCCAGGCATTCCGGACAGGGCTTGGGCCAGCCACCACACGGTCGAGGTCTTGCCATTGGTGCCGGTTACAGCGAGAACGGGCAGCGCATGGGATGGATGGTCATAAAAATGATCGGCGACGAGTCCGCCGGCGCGCTTCAAGCCCGGGTAGCTGGTAATTCGTTCGTCGTCAAAATGGAAGGCCTCCGCCCCCCTTGTCTCCACCATGCATGCAACGGCGCCCAAAGCCAGAGCCCGCTGCACATGGGTGCGTGCGTCGTGGCTTGAGCCCGGCCAGGCCAGCAATCCGTCACCGGCGCGTAACTGCCGGCTGTCGGTGCACAAGCTGTCAGCGCCGCGGCTGTGCAGCCAATGCGCTGCAGCTTGCACAGTGGCCACGGACTGCATCAGAAGCTCTCCTCGACGGCGGTGACGATTTGCGGCTTGACCGCCATATCCGGCGCCACGCCGAGCATGCGCAGCGTCTGCTGCACGGTTTCACTGAATACCGGCGCGGCGACGTCGCCACCGAAGTACTTGCCGTTGCTGGGCTCGTCGATCATCACGGCGACCACGATGCGCGGCTTGTCGACGGGTGCCACGCCGACAAAAAAGCCACGGTACTTTTTCTCCGCGTAGCCCTTGCCCTCCTGTTTGTGTGCGGTGCCGGTCTTGCCACCGACCGAATAACCGATGGTCTGGGCCTTCGGTGCAGTGCCGCCGACCCCGGCCGCCATGTGCAGCATGTTGAGCATGGCGTTGGCATGCTGTGCGCTAATGACGCGTACACCGGCAACCGGCAGAGTGGACTTTTCCATCGTGACCGGCGCCAATTCGCCGTCGCGGGCGAATATCGAGTAGGCATGGGCCAGCTGGAACAGGCTCACCGACAGTCCATAACCGTAGCTCATGGTGGCCTGTTCGATTGGCCGCCAGGTCTTGAACGGCCGCAGCCGTCCGCTTACGGCACCGGGGAACGGCAGCTTCGGCTTCTGGCCGAAGCCCACATGGCTGAACATTTCCCACATTTCGCGCGGCTCGGTGCGCATCGCCATCTTCACAGTGCCGACATTGCTCGATTTCTGGATCACCTCGCTGACTGACAAAACGCCGTGCGGATGCGCGTCGCTGATGGTCGCGCTGCCGATCATCATGCGGCCTGGCGCGGTCTGGATCGGGGTGTCCGGCGTGACCAGACCTTTCTCCAGCGCCAGCGCCACGACAAATGGTTTCATCGTCGAACCCGGCTCGAAAGTGTCCGTCAACGCGCGGTTGCGCAATTGGGCGCCACTAAGGTTCTGCCGCCTGTCGGGCACGTAGCTTGGGTAGTTGGCCAAGGCCAGCACCTCGCCGGTGACGACGTCGAGTACCACCACGCTGCCCGCCTTGGCCTTGTTTTGCAGGACCGCATCACGCAGCCGCTGGTAGGCGAAGAACTGCACTTTGCTGTCGATGCTCAGTTGCAGGTCACGCCCGTCCTGTGGCGCAATCTGCTCACCGACGGATTCAACAACCTGTCCGAGCCGGTCCTTGATGACACGCCGTGATCCGGCGCGACCGGCGAGCTCCTTGTCAAACGTCAGCTCGATACCCTCTTGACCGATGTCCTCGACGTTGGTGAATCCAACCACATGGGCCGCAGCCTCACCCTCCGGGTACTGGCGCTTGTATTCCTTGCGCTGGTAAATGCCCTTCAGGTTCATGGCAGCAATCTGCAATGCCACGGGTTCATCCACCTGCCGCTTGAGCCAGACGAAGGTCTTGTCCTCGTCTTCCAGTTTGCGGTTGAGTTCGGCCAGTGGCATGTCCAGCAGTTTGGCGAGTGCGCGCAAGGTGGTCCCGTCACGCGGCACGTCCTCGGGAATGGCCCAGATGCTGGGCGCGGGAATGCTTGACGCGAGGATCAGGCCGTTGCGGTCGGTGATGCGGCCACGGTTGGCCGGCAAGGGCAAGGTTCGGGCGAAGCGCACCTCGCCCTGGCGCTGGTAGAAGTCGTTGGCCACGACCTGGATGTGCACCGCCCGGGTGGCCAGGCCAATAAAGGCCAGGGCGACGGCGGCCACGATCAGCTTGCTGCGCCAAACCGGTGTTCGACTGGCCAGCAGTGGGCTTGAGGTATACGGAATGCTGCGGATCATCGCACCGGTCGCGCGGGTTGGCGGCCCTGCGCGGGCTCTGGATTGGCAGCAATTTCTTGCGTGTAGCTGGCATACGCCGTGATGGCCGGCGAAGCGGTGCGCATCTGCAATTTTTCCTTGGCCAGTTTCTCGACCCGCAACGGAGTTGCCTGTGCCCGCTTTTCAACCTGTAAGCGGTCTTGCTCGACGTCCAGCCGATGGGCTTCCGAAGTCGCTTTGTCCAGCTCGGTGAACAGGCGGCGCGACTCATACTGGACATTGACCAGGTACAAGGCACTGGCGATCACCGCCAGCAATAACACCAGGTTGAGCCGGGTCATGCCGCGGTCCTGCGTGCGACGCGCATGACGGCACTGCGTGCGCGTGGGTTGGCCGCAATTTCAGCCGCACCGGGTTTGCTGCGGCCCAGCGCCTGTAACCTCAATGCTGCTGGCACCGCGAATGGCGCGCGGCGGTCGTAGGTGAAGCGCGAATGGCTGTTGATGAATTGCTTGACGATGCGGTCCTCGAGTGAATGAAAACTGATCACCACCAGCAGGCCTCCGGGTTGCAATACATCGATGGCGGCCGTCAGCGCGTTTTGCAGCGCTTCAAGCTCGGCGTTGATGAAAATCCGAAAAGCCTGAAATGTGCGCGTTGCAGGGTTCTGGCCCGACTCGCGGGTTTTGACCGCGCCAGCCACGAGTTGGGCCAACTCGGTGGTGGTTGAAATTGGCCCCCGCTCCTGTCGGCGAGCAACAATCGCCTTTGCAACTGCGCCAGCAAACCGTTCCTCACCATAGTCACGAATCACCTCCGCAATCTGGCCCACGGGCGCGCCCTCCAGCCACTGGGCAACACTCTGGCCGCGGCTGGAGTCCATGCGCATGTCCAGTGGACCGTCGAAACGAAAACTGAAACCGCGCGCGGGGTCGTCGATCTGGGGCGAACTGACACCCAGATCGAGCAGGATGCCCGCGACAGTCTTGGGCGGCAACAGAGCCAGCTGGTCGAATCCCTGGTGGCGTATGGAGAACCGGGGGTCGCTGATCGCGCTCGCCGCCGCCACTGCCTGCGGATCCTTGTCGAAGGTGATCAGCCGGTCTTGCTCCCCCAAACGGGACAGGATCAGACGGGTATGGCCACCGCGTCCGAAGGTTGCGTCGACAAAGATGCGCGCCGCGTCTGGCGGTTTGGCGGGAACTGCGTCTTGCTCGCCGAGCAGGGCGGCGACCGCTTCGTTCAGCAACACGGTCGTGTGTGTCAGGACAGTGTTCACTGGCAACTTTCAAAAGGAAAATTCCTTGAACACGTCGGGCATGTCACCCTGCATGGCCTTGGCTTCCAGGCCTTCGTACAGGACCCGGTCCCACAGCTCGAAGTGGTTGCCCATCCCCAGCAGCACGGTGTCGCGGGTAATACCGGTGGCCTGGCGCAGTTCGGGCGACACCAGCACGCGTCCGGTGCCGTCCATCTCGACGTCCATCGCGTTGCCCAGAAAGATACGTTTCCACCACTGCGCTGACATCGGCAGTGCGCCAACCCGTTCCCGAAACTTCTCCCATTCGGTGCGCGGGAATAGCATCAGGCATCCATGGGGGTGGCGCGTAATGGTGAGTTGGCCGCCGTTGGGTCCGCCGAGCGCGTCACGGTGCCTCGTCGGCATCGAGAGCCGACCCTTGATGTCCAGATTGAGTGACGAAGCCCCTTGAAACACGACAGTGCACCCTCGATTGGCGGAATTGGCACGGAAGTGGTATCGGTATGCACCAATTACCACTTAATTGCACTTTTTTGCACTGTAGCAGCAAATAGCGCATTTGCAACCTCGCGCGCAACAAAAAATTTCAATGAAATCAATGACTTAGAATCGGCGCCGCAGGCTGAAAATGCCCGAAATCCGTTCTAAATTAAGTACTTAGCGGTACTTATGAAAGTATCGCTTTAGACCCGCCGTTGCATGGCCCAAGTAATGCAGAGCACCCTAAAGGATGTAGCGTGACAAATCTTCGTCCTGGCTTAATTCCCCAAGCCTGGCGTTGACGTAGGCGGCATTCACAACGATTGTCTGCCCCTGCAGCGCGGTGGCGTCGAAACTGACTTCGTCCAGCAGCCGTTCCATGACCGTCGACAAGCGACGCGCGCCGATGTTCTCGGTGCGCTCATTGACATCAAAAGCTATCTGTGCCAAGCGCGTCACGCCAGCCGCCTCAAACTGTACGGTTACCTGCTCGGTGGCCAGCAAGGCCTGGTATTGCTTAACCAGCGAGGCATCGGTCTTTGTCAGGATGGACTCGAAGTCGTCCACCGAGAGCGACTGCAATTCCACCCGGATCGGGAAGCGCCCTTGCAACTCCGGAATCAAGTCGCTTGGTTTGCTGAGGTGAAAGGCTCCGGATGCGATGAACAGAATATGGTCAGTCTTGAGCATGCCGTACTTCGTCGACACGGTGGTTCCCTCTACGAGTGGAAGCAGGTCGCGCTGCACACCCTGGCGCGAGACTTCAGCGGAGTGGCCCTCCGAGCGGGAGGTGACCTTGTCGATCTCATCAATGAAGACGATGCCGTTTTGTTCGGCAGCGTGCAGTGCCTGCGCCTTGATCTCGTCCTCGTTCACCAGCTTGGCGGCCTCTTCGTCCTGCGCCAGCCGCAGCGCCTCGCTGACGCGCAGTTTGCGTGTCTGGCGCTTTTGCTGGCCGAATTGCCCGAACATGCCACGCAATTGCTCGGTCATCTCCTCCATTCCGGCCGGCCCCATGATTTCCAGCGGCGGGCGCGATTCAACCACGTCCAGTTCGATCTCGCGGTTGTCAAGTTGGCCTTCGCGCAGTTTCTTGCGAAATGTCTGGCGCGCGGTATTTTCTGGAGTGTCAGAGGCGCGGGCCAGCCCCAGCTCAGCCCGCGGCGGCGGCACGAGCACATCCAGGATGCGCTCTTCGGCGGCATCCTGTGCGCGCAGTTGCACTTTGTGTTTTGCCGTTTCGCGGGTTTGTTTGACGGCGACTTCCACCAGGTCGCGGATGATGGAGTCGACATCCTTCCCGACATACCCGACCTCGGTGAACTTGGTTGCCTCCACCTTGATGAACGGGGCGTCCGCCAGCCGTGCCAGGCGCCGCGCGATTTCAGTTTTACCGACCCCGGTTGGTCCGATCATCAGGATGTTTTTGGGCGTGATTTCCGAACGCAGGGACAGATCTACCTGCTGTCTGCGCCAGCGGTTGCGCAGTGCGATTGCAACAGCACGTTTGGCTTGGTGCTGACCGACAATATGGCGGTCGAGCTCCTGCACGATTTCCTGGGGAGTCAATATCGACATGGATTTTTCTGGGTCGCGCACCAGCATTGGGCCATTGCCCCTAAGGCAGTGTCTCGACCGTGTGATGCATATTGGTATAGATACACAGTTCGCCGGCAATCTCCAGCGATTTGCGCACAATTTGCTCGGCTGACAACCCGGTATGGCCGAGCAAGGCCAGCGCCGCCGCCTGTGCATAGGCGCCGCCAGAGCCAATCGTTACGATGCCGTTTTCCGGCTCCAGCACGTCACCGTTGCCGGTAATGATCAGCGACGCCTCCTTGTCGGCGACCGCCAGCATGGCCTCCAGCCGACGCAGCACGCGGTCGGTGCGCCAATCCTTTGTCAGTTCGATTGCCGAACGCACCAGATGGCCCTGATGTTTTTCGAGCTTGGCTTCGAAACGCTCGAACAGCGTGAAGGCGTCGGCGGTCGCTCCCGCGAACCCGGCCAGCACCTTGCCGTGGTACAGCTTGCGCACCTTGCGCGCCGTGCCTTTGACGACGATGTTGCCCAGCGTCACTTGCCCGTCACCACCAATGGCAACCTCGTCGCCGTCGCTGGTCTTGCGCCGTACGCTGATGATGGTAGTGCCGTGAAATTGTTCCATGGTGTTGTAGTTTTGGGTGTTGCAGTCGATTGCAACCTCCCGCGTGGGATGGTGTGTCGAGCCAGCCGCGTCGACTCAGGTGGAACGCAGGACGACCCTGGCGTGCTCGTTGATGCCAATAATGTGGAAGAACGCGGCGACCAGCCGGTGCACGTCGCGGAACTGCAGTTGGCAACCTTCGGCCTCGCATGTCGCGACCCAATTCAGGATGCTACCCGCGGCGGAGAAATCGACCCGGATCAAGTTGCTGCAGGAAATCACAAGGCGGTCCGCGCCGTCCCGTGCCGCCTCCAGCCGTTGCAGGGCGTCGGTTGCCTCGCCAACGATTTCTCCCTTCAGTTCAACCACCGGCGCCGGCGCGGCGTCAAAGCCCATCAACACGGTTGCCGCCTGGTTCGGCAGTTCCTGCATGACTGTCTGTGCCGGCAAGGCCGTCGCCTCGGTCTCGTCGCTTCGCACGGTCTCACTTTCGAAGCTGCATCGGGTGTCCTGCCATGCGGGTGGCGAAACTTCAAATGTCACGCAGTAGTCCAGCGCGACCAGTTCGAACTCATCCTGCAAGCCCATCAGGCGCAGCGCATCGAGGCGCAGCCGCCACGGAGCCTGGCCGCCGTCCCGGGAGCCAGACGCGGTGCGGACGCGCAGCGCCCGACCCAACGCCTGCCCACCTTTGAAGCGCAACGAGACCGTGGTGCTGCACCACTGGGAAAACAGTTCGGCCAGTGGCCCTGCGGTGGCGCTCTCGACCTGCGTCACCGCGCTCCAGTCAAGAAACCAGGGTTGGCCTGCGTTGGCAATTGCGAGCTGCAACTCGTCCAACGAACTGCGCTGGAAGATAGCTGGGCTAAGCCAAAGGGGTTCCTCACTCAAACGTGATGGAACGGTGCGTGCTTCGGCACGGGAGTCATTCATGCCGAGTCGGTCTGGAATCGAGAACCAGGCCGGGGCCGAGCGGCCACTGCGCTCCGCATAGTCAATTGCGACTTTGTCAAAACGGGCCTGTTGCCCGGTCGCGCGGTACAGGTCGAACAGGGCTGCGGTCCATGCGTCGGCCTGTTCGCCGGTTTTGGCACTGGTTTCCTGCAGCGCGCCCATGAGGCTGCTTTCGGCGCCGACATGGTCACCATTGGCGAACCGGATCGCGGCCTCCTCGAGTTCCGGATCGGTGACGACGTCGATCAACTCGACGGCAAAAGACTGGGAGTTCGCAAATCCGCTGCCGACACTGCGTTTGCCGGGCGCCGCTTCGTTCGCAGCGGCGCGGCCAAAAGACGAGCTGGTCTGGGTAGGTGCGAAGTCCGCCTGCTCCGCCCGACCCCTGTCTGGCATCATGGGTGCAAGTTTGGTGGCTGCGTAACTGATATCGGAAATTGACGCGATTTTCGTCGGGGCATAGACACTGTCGGGTGCCGCCTGGTTTTGTTTGGCGGTGCGCTCAGCGGCCGTCGCAGCCGTCGTTTGTGGCGCAGACGCGTCTTTCGCTGCGGCCTTCGCAGCTTCGCCCTTGCCCTGCCACCACTGGTTGGACATTTGCGCCTCGATCTCGTCGATCTTCTTGATGGTCATTGCCCGTTCGCCTGGGTTGGCGGGCAAACTGCTCTGAAAGTAAGAAGGCCGACCCGCGAGCTCCGGGCTGCCAGCGGCAGGATCGCGGCTTCTCAGTTTGCGCAGCTGGTCGAACTCACGCTTGCGGACAAAGTCGTTTTGCCGCTTGCGCTCGATCATTTCCTTGAGCGCTTGCTTGCTGTACCCTTGATCCGGCTCCGGATCCTGCTTGTCCAGATCGGTCCAGTTGGTCGTCGGATTGCGGACGAACTTGGCGACCTTGGAGAATAAACCGGGAGGTTGGTCTTTGGTGGACATGTTTGCAGCTAGGCCTGCCAACGATTTTACGCATTACCGCCGCTGCTGCGCTACTGTTTGCGCGGGACTCGGTGGCAGCAGTAGCGCCCGAATTGAAAAACATTGTCCGGGGAGCGTGCAGCCAACGTTCGCCGAATGGGTCAGTCACCAAACATCTTTTGTTTGAGTTCGCGCCGTTGCTGCGCCTCCAGTGACAACGTGGCGGTGGGCCGCGCAAGCAGTCGGCCGACACCAATTGGTTCCCCGGTCTCGTCACAATACCCGTAGTCGCCGGAGTCGATACGGTCAATCGACTGTTCTATTTTCTTCAGCAGCTTGCGCTCTCGGTCGCGCGTGCGCAACTCCAGTGCGTGTTCTTCCTCGATGGTCGCCCGGTCTGCTGGATCAGGAACGACGACCGTGTCTTCGCGCAGGTGTTCGGTGGTTTCGCCCGCGCTGTTGAGAATTTCCTGCTTCAACGTTGTCAGCTTGAGGCGGAATGCCGCCATCTGCTTCTCGTTCATGTATTCCGAGTCCGGCATCGCCAGCAGTTCAGCGTCGGTCAGTTGTTCGGCACGTTTGGTTTTCCAGTTGTTGGCCAGTTTGGGATCCTTCTTGGCTGCGGATGGAAGGGGCGGAATGATCAAGGGAGCAGTTGGCAGCTGGGAGTAACTGGCTTTGGCCGCGGTGGAAGCAACCGATTGCGCCATCGATGGCACGGTCAGCGACGCCAGCCGCGAAGAGGGCCGGCCGGCGCGTTGCGCGATCTGGCCATTGGGTAACGTGGTCTGCGCGGCGGGAACCGTCCGCACTTCTGGTTTGCTCAGGAGGATGGCGGTCAATGCGGGCGCTGTTTTCAAAGGGGGGGGTGCTTTCGGAGTATTCGCGACGGGGCTCTTTACCGCGTTCGCAGGAGTTTTTTTGGCCGCGCCCGGAGCAGGTTTTGCGCTCTTGGCAGCCGCCACCGGATTGGTCTTGCCGGTGGATTTCTTGGCTGATACGCTCACCTGTGATTTCTGCGCCGCCTTTGGCGCGGCTTTAGCGGTCGCCTTGGGCATCACTTTCAGTTTCCCCTTCACCAGCGCTTTGGTCACTGGCTTTGCCTTGTTGGCAGGGGTTAGCGCAGATGACTTGGCTGGCTTAATGGTCTTCGCTGGGCTGGCTTTCACGTTTCACTCCTCGCAGGAAATCTTGGCACACATCTGACGATGTGGTCTTTGTGGCGCGCGAGTGTACAGGCTTATGCCCGCAAAACGCTGCAATCTGCGCAAACAGGACCAGGAAAGACGTTTTGGCCCTCTTCTCGTATCAGACGAGGCATTGCTCCAGGCCCTGCAGGAAAATATCCTTGGGCAGTTCGATCCCGATGAAAACCATCTTGCTCAGCCGGACTTCGTCGGTTTGCCAAGCCGGGCCCAGGTCGCTGCCCATCAACTGGTGCACGCCCTGGAAAATCACCTTGCGCTCGGTCCCTTGCATGTGCAGCACACCTTTGTAGCGCAACATGCGCGGGCCATAGATATTGACGATTGCGCCCAGGAAATCTTCCAGTTTGGCTGCATCGAAGGCGCGCTCGGAGCGGAACACAAAACTCTTGACGTCGTCGTCATGGTGGTGGTGGTGGCCGGTCTGCGTGGCGTGTGAGGGATGGTCACAGTGCTCGCCGTGTTCATGGTCGTGCCCGTGCCCGTGCGCGTGGTCAGGGTCGGCTTGCTGCAGAAAATCCGGGTCGATTTCCAGTTTGGTATTGAGGTTGAAGCCGCGCAGGTCGAACACGCTGGCAAGGGACACCTCGCCAAAATGCACGGTTTGCTGCGGTGCCCGCGGGTTCATGTGCTTGATGCGGTGCATCAAAGCATCTACCTCGTCCTTGGCCACGAGGTCGGTCTTGCTGATGAAAATCTGGTCGGCAAAACCGATTTGACGGCGGGCTTCCTGCCGGTCATTGAGTTGACCGGCTGCATGTTTGGCGTCCACCAGCGTCAGCACGGAGTCGAGCAGGTAACTTTCGGCGATCTCGTCGTCCATGAAAAAGGTTTGTGCGACCGGCCCCGGGTCGGCCAGTCCGGTGGTTTCGATCACCACCCGGTCAAAGTCGAGTTCACCGCGGCGTTTTTTTTCCGCCAGGTCCTGCAAAGTGCTGCGCAGGTCCTCCCGGATGGTGCAACAGATGCAACCGTTGTTCATCTGGATGATCTGCTCTTTCACGTCCGAGACCAGAATCTCGCTGTCGATGTTTTCCTCGCCGAATTCGTTCTCGATCACCGCGATCTTTTGTCCATGGGCTTCCGACAGCACGCGCTTAAGCAGCGTGGTTTTGCCGGATCCGAGGAACCCGGTCAGGATGGTGGCAGGGATAAGACTCATGGGACTTCCTGTGAATGGATGGCTGCGGCGGCAACCGCTGGGGCGCCAACGTAGCGGAGGGCGACGGGCGCGAGGGACGCGAAAGACGCGAAAGACGCGAAAGACGCAGTGTAGCGGCCACTGCCGCCAAGGCTTATTTGCGTACGATCGCCAGCCCTTTCAAGTACTCGCCTTCCGGAAAGTTGATCGTCATGGGATGGTCTGGGGCCCCACCCAGCCGCTCGGTGATGTATCCATCGACCCCGGCATCAATGCCTGCCGATGCGACGATCTTGTGAAACAGGTCGACGCTGATGCCGCCGGAACAGGAATAGGTGAACAGCATTCCGCCCGGGGCCAGGATGCGCAGCGCGAGCCGGTTGATGTCCTTGTAGGCGCGCGCAGCTCTCTCCGCGTGCGCGATAGTGGGCGCAAACTTCGGAGGATCGAGAACGATCGCATCGAAGGTCCGATGCTCGGCCTGGAAGCGTCGCAACGCCGCGTTTACATCGGTCTCCTCGAATGTACTGCGCGCACTGGTAAAGCCGTTACGGGCGACGTTGGCCCGGGCCATCGCAATCGCGCTTTCGGACGAGTCGATGGAGGTGACATGTGCTGCGCCGCCCGCGAGTGCTGCTACGGTAAAGCCGCCGGTGTAGCAATAACAATTCAGTACCGTCTCAAATCCAAGCCGTCTGCTGGCCGCTGCAAA
>JAJAZK010000609.1 GCA_026785765.1 Rhodoferax sp.
GAGATGGTGATGCCGGGGGACAACGTATCGATCACGGTGAAGTTGATCAACCCGATTGCAATGGAAGAGGGTCTGCGTTTTGCCATTCGCGAAGGTGGCAAGACCGTGGGCGCCGGCGTCGTTGCAAAAATCATCGCGTAATTCACGCCAAACCAAGAAATTACCATGGCAACCAAACAGAAAATCCGCATTCGCCTCAAAGCGTTCGACTACAAATTGATCGACCAGTCGGCGGCGGAAATCGTCGATACGGCCAAAAGAACGGGCGCAATTGTCAAGGGCCCAGTTCCGTTGCCGACGCGCATGAAGCGTTTTGATATTCTGCGCTCGCCGCACGTGAACAAGACCAGCCGCGATCAGCTTGAGATTCGCACCCACCAGCGCCTGATGGACATCATCGACCCGACAGACAAGACCGTTGACGCGTTGATGAAGCTCGATTTGCCAGCCGGCGTTGACGTGGAGATAAAGCTGCAATAACTGGCCCTGGGGCGGGCAGCAGCAATGCGGCTGCCCGCGAAAACTGCTTGCCATTGCAGGCTGTCCAATATATACTGATGGGCTCGACTATGAGCTGCATAGCAGTGTTAGTCGGGTTTTATCAACAGTCTTTCACGCAAAAACGGCACTGCCAATTGAAGTGGTGCCGGTGGAAGTTACGGAGAAAAACATGAGTCTTAGCAACTCCCTCGGGTTGCTGGGTCGCAAGGTGGGCATGATGCGCCTGTTCACCGATGATGGGGACGCTGTTCCTGTCACGGTGGTCGATGTATCGAACAACCGCGTGACCCAGGTTAAAACCCAAGAGAACGATGGCTACGTTGCCTTGCAGGTAACGTTCGGTTCGCGCAAAGCGTCGCGGGTCACCAAGCCGGCCGCGGGGCACCTTGCAAAAGCGGGTGTCGAGGCCGGGGAAATCATCCAAGAATTCCGTGTCACGGCCGATGCCGCTGCCAAGTACCCGGCCGGTACGGCGGTGCCGGTGGGCGACGTGTTCTCGGTTGGCCAGAAGGTTGACGTGCAGGGCACGACAATCGGCAAGGGTTTCGCCGGAACCATCAAGCGCCATCACATGAGTTCGCAGCGTGCGTCCCACGGCAACAGCCGCTCGCACAATGTTCCGGGGTCGATCGGTATGGCGCAGGATCCAGGCCGGGTATTCCCTGGCAAGCGCATGACGGGTCATCTCGGTGATGACACGGTCACCACCCAGAATCTGGACGTTATCCGCATCGACGAGGCGCGCCAACTGCTCTTGATCAAGGGCGCTGTTCCTGGTTCCGCCGGCGGCTTTGTGACCGTGCGGCCGGCCATCAAGGCGGTGGCCACGAACCTTTCCAAGAAGGGGGGCAACTGATGCAGCTCGAACTTCTGAACGACCAAGGTCAGGCGACCGCCAAGTTTGACGCCCCCGAGACCGTATTTGGCCGCGAGTACAACGAAGATCTGGTGCACCAGGTGGTAGTGGCTTTCCAGGCCAATGCGCGCCAGGGCACCCGTGCCCAGAAAGACCGGGAGCAGGTCAAGCACTCTACGAAGAAACCGTTCAAGCAAAAAGGTACGGGGCGTGCCCGTGCCGGCATGACCTCGTCGCCACTGTGGCGCGGCGGCGGGCGTATTTTCCCGAACATGCCCGACGAGAACTTCAGCCACAAGATCAACAAGAAGATGTACCGGGCCGGCATGGCGTCCATCTTCTCGCAGCTGGCGCGCGAAGGTCGCCTGGCTGTGGTGGAGTCGCTGCGCGTGGAGTCACCCAAGACGAAGCCGCTGGCGGCCCGTTTCAAGGCGATGAACCTCGAGTCGGTGATGGTGATTGCCGATCAGGTCGACGAGAACCTGTATCTGGCCTCGCGCAATTTGGTCAATGTGCTGGTTGTAGAGCCGCGTTACGCTGACCCGGTGTCCCTGGTCCATTACCGTAAGGTGCTTGTCACCAAGGCCGCGATGGACAAGCTCAAGGAGATGTTCGCATGATCGCCGTCAAATACGACGAAGGCCGGTTGATGCAGGTTCTTGTGGCCCCCATCGTGTCCGAGAAGGCAACGATGATCGCCGAGAAGCACAATTCGGTCACATTCAAGGTGTTGCAGGACGCGACCAAGCATGAAATCAAGGCGGCAGTCGAATTGATGTTCAAGGTAGAGGTCAAGGGCATTTCGGTCGTCAACACCAAGGGCAAGGCGAAGCGCTTTGGCAAATCGAATGGCCGACGCGACAACATTCGTAAGGCCTACGTGACGCTCAAGCCGGGGCAAGAGCTCAATCTCGGTGGGGAGGGTGCATAACCATGGCTGTTATCAAGATGAAACCGACTTCACCGGGCCGCCGTGGCGTGGTGAAGGTCTCGCGTGACCACCTGTACAAGGGTGAGCCGTATGCGCCGTTGCTGGAGCCACAATTCCAGCAGGCGGGGCGAAACAATAACGGGCACATCACGACCCGCCACAAGGGGGGCGGTCATAAACACCACTACCGTGTGGTTGACTTCCGGCGGGCCAAAGACGGCATTCCGGCCAAGGTCGAACGCATCGAGTACGACCCGAACCGCTCGGCGCATCTGGCCCTGGTCTGTTATGCCGATGGCGAGCGCCGCTACATTATCGCGCCGCGCAGTCTTGAAGTTGGCGCCACCATTCTCAACGGCGCAGAAGCACCGATCCGGGTTGGAAACACCTTGCCAATCCGCAATATTCCGGTCGGCTCCATCATCCACTGCATCGAGTTGCAAGTGGGCAAGGGCGCCCAGATCGTGCGTTCAGCGGGTACGTCCGCCACACTGCTGGCGAGGGAGGGTACCTACGCACAGGTTCGTATGCGTTCCGGTGAAGTGCGCAAGATCCACATCGACTGCCGCGCCACGATCGGTCAGGTCGCAAACGAAGAACACAGTCTGCGCCGTCTTGGCAAGGCTGGCGTCAAGCGCTGGATGGGCATTCGCCCGACAGTGCGCGGGGTCGTGATGAACCCGGTTGACCACCCGCACGGCGGTGGTGAAGGCAAGACCGGTGAAGGCCGCCACCCAGTCGATCCATGGGGCAATCTGACCAAGGGTTATCGGACCCGCAACAACAAGCGCACGCAGGTCATGATCGTGTCGCGTCGCAAGAAGTAAGGGGCACGTATATGACACGCTCTCTCAAAAAGGGTCCGTTTGTGGACCACCACCTGGCAGCCAAGGCCGACAAGGCTGTGACGACCAAGGACAAGAAGCCCATCAAGACTTGGTCCCGCCGTTCCATGATCCTGCCCGAATTTATCGGGCTGACCATTGCCGTGCACAACGGCAAGCAGCATGTGCCGGTGTACATAACAGACCAGATGGTGGGTCACAAGCTTGGCGAGTTCGCACTAACCCGGACCTTCAAGGGCCACCCCGCCGACAAAAAAGTCGTGCGAAAGTAAGGCATCACCATGGAAACAAAAGCAACATTGCGTGGCGTTCGCCTGTCGGTGGACAAGGGTCGCCTGGTCGCGGACCTGATTCGCGGCAAGAAAGTCGATCAAGCCTTGAACGTCTTGCAGTTCACGCAGAAAAAAGCGGCGGTGATCATAAAGAAGGTTCTGGAGTCAGCGATTGCCAATGCAGAACACAACGACGGCGCCGATATCGACGAGCTAAAGGTCAAGACCATTTACGTGGAGCAGGGTGCCTCGCTCAAGCGATTTACCGCGCGCGCCAAAGGTCGCGGAAACCAGATCAGAAAACCCACATGCCACGTGTATGTGACGGTTGGCAACTGAAAGAGGCCAAGACACTATGGGACAAAAAATCAACCCAACCGGTTTTCGCCTTTCGGTCAGCCGCAACTGGTCTTCACGCTGGTATGCGAACGACCGCGACTTTGCCGGCATGCTGGCAGAGGACATCAAGGTACGCGAGTACCTGAAGACCAAACTCAAGAACGCCTCGGTGTCTCGGGTGCTGATCGAGCGGCCCGCCAAGAACGCGCGCATCACGATTTTCTCGGCGCGGCCAGGCGTGGTGATCGGCAAAAAAGGTGAGGATATTGAAAACCTCAAGCGCGAACTCGGTCGCCAGTTGGGAGTGCCGGTTGCCGTCAACATTGAAGAGGTGCGCAAGCCCGAGATCGATGCGAAACTGATCGCAGACAGCATTACGCAGCAGCTCGAAAAGCGCATAATGTTTCGCCGTGCCATGAAGCGAGCGATGCAAAATGCCATGCGCTTGGGTGCGCTCGGCATCAAGATCATGTCGTCCGGGCGTTTGAACGGGATTGAGATCGCGCGGTGTGAGTGGTACCGCGAAGGCCGCGTGCCATTGCATACACTGCGTGCCGATATCGATTACGGCACGTCCGAAGCCAAGACCACGTACGGCGTGATTGGCGTCAAGGTATGGGTGTACAAGGGTGACACGCTTGGACGCAATGACCTGCCGGCGGCGGTCGAGCCGCGTTCGGATGACGAGCGGCGCCCGCGTGGACCACGCCGCGACGCCCGACCCGGTACGGATCGTCCGCCAGCGCGCCCCGCACGCCGTCCCATGGGCGGAAATGTGGCACCCGCCGACGGAAGTGACAAACCAGCCGAGGCGACCGCAGCAGTGGTTGCCGACGTACCAAAAACCACCGTTAAGCGCGTCCGCAAGGCAAGCGCGCCAGCCGCAGCAGCTGACGGAACCAAGGCCTCCTGACAGGCCGAGAATCAGGGAGAACCAACATGCTGCAACCAGCCCGCAGAAAGTATCGAAAAGAGCAAAAAGGCCGCAACACGGGCATTGCTACCCGTGGAAACACGGTCGCTTTTGGCGATTTCGGTCTCAAATCCACAGACCGTGGTCGCCTCACCGCCCGTCAAATCGAGTCGGCGCGGCGTGCCATCTCGCGCCACGTCAAGCGTGGTGGCCGGATCTGGATCCGGATTTTCCCGGACAAGCCGATTTCGCAAAAGCCAGCCGAAGTCCGGATGGGTAACGGCAAGGGAAACCCTGAGTACTATGTTGCCGAAATCCAGCCTGGTAAGGTTTTGTACGAAATCGTGGGGGTGCCGGAAGACCTGGCGCGCGAGGCGTTTCGCCTTGCAGCCGCCAAGTTGCCATTGCGGACCACATTCGTGGCTCGCATGATCGGCCAGTAGGCGTCACCTTTCGGAGAATAATCCTGTGAAAACTACTGAACTGCGTCAGAAAGACGCGGCTGGCCTCGAAACCGAAGTCAAGTCGTTGCAAAAAGCGCACTTTGGCCTGCGTATGCAAAAAGCCACCCAGCAACTGAGCAACACGGCCACGCTGCGTTCAACACGACGCGACATCGCCCGCGCCAAGACCATTCTTGGTGAGAAGAAAAAAGCCGCCCAAGGAGCGTCAAAATGACGGAAGCCAAGG
The DNA here is from genome assembly GCA_026785765.1 of Rhodoferax sp. Taxonomy (GTDB): domain Bacteria; phylum Pseudomonadota; class Gammaproteobacteria; order Burkholderiales; family Burkholderiaceae_C; genus CAISIP01. The sequence goes on from JAJAZK010000609.1 coordinate 5,348, forward strand.
TATCCCTAAAGCGCACACTGATCGGGAAAGTCGTCAGCGACAAGCGCTCCAAGACGGTCACGGTTCTGATCGAGCGCCGCGTCAAGCACGAGCTGTATGGAAAAATTGTCGGCAAATCCAGCAAGTACCATGCGCACGATGAAAAGGGCGAGTTCAAGATGGGCGACGTGATCGAGATCACCGAAAGCAAACCTATATCGAAGACCAAGAACTGGGTCGCAACCCGCCTAGTGGAAAAGGCTGCGGCAGTCTAGGTTTCTTGGCCTGCGCCAGCGGCACCGTGCATAAACGGCTCACAATGTGAGCCGTTTTGCCGTAGAGTGCGCGCAGGCTGCATCAACGCAAGACAGTCGGGATCCTATTCCCATATTCACCATCCAATTTCAGGAGCATTTAATGATTAAAGTAGGTGACACTCTTCCCGAAGCCACGCTGATGGAGTTTTCCGAGGTGGAAGGCAACGGCTGCAGCATCGGGCCCAACCCAGTGCAGGTTTCGAATGCGACTATGGGCAAGACAGTCGCCGTGTTTGCTTTGCCCGGTGCGTTCACTCCCACCTGCTCGGCCAAACACGTGCCGGGTTATCTGGAAAAATTCAGTGAACTCAAGGCTGCTGGTGTGGACGAGATCTGGTGCGTCAGCGTCAACGATGCGTTTGTCATGGGTGCATGGGCGCGTGACCTGAAGACTGCCGGAAAGGTGCGCATGCTGGGCGATGGTGATGCCAGCTTTACCAAGGCGACTGGCTTGACATTGGACCTGACCGGCCGCGGCATGGGTTTGCGCAGCAACCGCTA
>JAJAZK010000610.1 GCA_026785765.1 Rhodoferax sp.
GAAGTGGTGGATTCGGTGGCCATCAGCTATAACGGATACGCGGGTCGAACAAGGTGTACGACATGTCCACCAGCAAATTGATCAGCACATAGACGCCGGCGAAGATGACCATCACACCCTGGATGATCGGGTAGTCGCGGCGCGAGATGGCGTCCACCACGAGGCGGCCGATGCCAGGAATGTTGAAGACGGTTTCGGTAATCACCACGCCCGACATCAGCAGTGCAACACCGATACCGATGACGGTGACGATGGGCACGGCCGCGTTCTTCAAGGCATGGCGCAGCAGCATCGGTACCGTGGCGACGCCCTTGGCACTGGCGGTGCGGATGTAGTCTTCGGCCAGCACCTCCAGCATGCTGGCGCGAGTGATGCGCGCGATCAAGGCCACGTAGGCCAGGCCCAGTGCAATCGCCGGCAGGATCAGGTGCCGCAACCAGGGCCAGAAACCCTCGGACAATTCCTTGTAGCCTTGCACCGGCAACCAGCGCCATTGCAACGCGACGAAGTAGACCAGGATGTAGCCCACGACAAAAACCGGCACCGAGAACCCGGTGACGGCCAGGCCCATCACCGCGCGGTCGAGCAGCGAACCCGCTTTCCAGGCGGCCAGCACACCCAGTGTGACGGCGATGGTGACGGCGATCAGCATGGTGATCACTGCCAGTGAGACGGTCGCGCCGACGCGTTGCTGCACCAGCTTGGTGACCGGTATCTGGCTGAACATCGACACGCCCAGATCGCCGCGCAGGGTTGCCCAGCCCCAGGTCACGAACTGCTCCAGCAACGGCCGGTCCAGTCCCAGGTTGGTGCGTATGCGCGCGATGTTTTCTGCCGTCGCGTGATCCCCGGCAATGATTGCAGCCGGGTCGCCGGGGGCCAGGTGCAGCAAGGAGAAAACGAAGATCCCCACCACCAGCATGACGGGGATCACGCCGAGCAGTCGGCGGATGAAGTAGCTCAGCATCCGGTCATGCGTAACGCTCCACGTTCCACCATGGAATGACTTCCGGGACCTGGATCAGGCCACGCAGGCGGTCAGCCCGGTAGGCCACCGGACCGACCCACTGCCCGGTCTTGATGTCGTGCACATAGTCCGTCATGTGCTTGTTGAGCCTGCGCACGACCGCCTGGCGCGCCTCCAGCGTGGGCGCGGCTGACCATTCGGTCCGCATCAGTTCGGTCTGCGCGTTTTCCGGCCAGCCGAACCAGGCGGTCTTGCCATTGGCCGCATGTGCCGACAGCGCAATCGGATTGGCGGTGGCGTTGCCGCCACCCCAGGTGAAGAACACGTTCCAGCCCCCTTGATCGGGCGGATTCTGGTTGGAGCGGCGCGTGACCACCGCGCCCCAGTCGGTCGACGCGAGTTGCACGTTGAAACCGACTTGGCGCAGGTTCTGCGCGATCACCAGCATGGTCTGGTTCATCACGTGGATGCTGGTGGCGTGCAGGCATACGATGGGTTTGCCGTCGTAACCCGACTCCTTGAGCAACTCGCGCGCCCGTGCCTGACGCTGTGCCATGGGTGCCTTGAGCATCAAGGCCTCCGAGCCGTCCTCCATGCCCATCGGTGAGCCGCAGGTGAAGTGTGAGCCGCAGGTCTGGTAATAGGAGGGGTTGCCGACCGCCGCGCGCTGTATGTCCTCCTGGTTGATTGCCAGTTGTGCCGCACGCCGCGCAGCGAGGTTGTTGAATGGCGGGTGCAGATGGTTAAGCCGACAATAACCGACATTGCCAAACTTGTTGAACACCTCCACCTTGACGCCGGAAGCCGCCGACAAGACGGGCAGCAGTTCGATCGGCGGCACCTCGAAGAAATCAACTTCCCCGGCCTGCAGGGCGGACGCGGCGGTCTGCGCGTCGGGCATGATGTCCCAGATCACCCGGTCGAGCAAGACCCGTTTGCCGCCCGCGATGCCGCTGGCCGCTTCACTGCGGGGCACGTAGTCGGGGTTGCGCTCATATACGACGCGGCTGCCCTGCCGGTACTCGGCCTCAACGAACTTGAACGGACCAGAGCCGATGTGCCGGGTGATCTGTGTGTTCGGGTCGGTGGCAGCGATCTCGGCCTTCATCATGAAGCACACCGGTGTGCTGGTCTTGGCCAGGGCATCGATCAGCAGTCCGTAAGGCTCCTTCAGCACGATGCGGAAGGTTTTTTCGTCCACCACCGGTGTGTCGGCCACACGCGCGAACAGGTGGGTGCCGGCGCCGTCCTTGACCTGCCAGCGGCGCAGTGATGCGACGCAGTCCCGCGCCGTGACAGCTGTCCCGTCATGCCATTTCAGACCCGGGCGCAACTCAAAGGTGTAGGTCTTGCGGTCGGCCGAGATGTCGGTCTTGCCAACCATCTGCGGCTGCGGATTCATGTTTCCGTCGATGCCGAACAGCGTGTCGTACATCATGGCACCGTGGTAGGCCGCCATGTTCTGCGTGGTCCAGATTGGGTCCAGAATATTCAGGTCGTTTTGCGGAACCATGCGCGCCTGGCGCGGTGGCCGGGCCTGCGCGCGCGTAAGGTGGGGCGTCCCCACCC
>JAJAZK010000611.1 GCA_026785765.1 Rhodoferax sp.
ATGTTCGATATGGCGGCGGTCACGGCCGCGGCACATCGGGCCGGGGCACTGGTGGTGTGGGATCTGGCGCACAGCGCCGGTGCTGTGGAGTTGAAGCTCAACGCCGATCAGGCCGATTTTGCGGTCGGTTGCGGCTACAAATTCCTCAACGGCGGGCCGGGTGCCCCGGCCTTCGTATGGGTGCACCCAAAACATGTGGACCGCTTCTGGCAACCACTGGCGGGCTGGTGGGGCCATGCCGCCCCATTTGCTTTCACCCCCGAATACCTGCCAGCACCCGGCATCGCGCGTTACCTGTGCGGTACCCAACCCATCCTCAGCATGACGGCACTCGACTGCGGTTTGGACAGCGTGCTGGCGGCTGGCAGCGCCGTGGCGGGACAGGAGACGATGGCGGTGTTGCGCCGCAAATCGCTGGCGCTGACGGATCTCTTCATCACACTCATCAACCAACGCTGCGCCGGATACGGCCTGGAGCTGGTGACGCCGCTGCCGCATGCGCAACGCGGCTCCCAGGTCAGCCTCAGCCGCAGCAGCGGCGCCTACGCCATCATGCAAGCCTTGATCGCACGCGGCGTGATTGGAGACTTCCGCGCCGGAGACGGTGCAGCCTACCCGGACATCCTGCGTTTTGGCTTTACGCCCCTGTATTTCCGTTATGAAGATGCATGGCACGCGGTTGAACACCTGCGGCAGGTACTGGCAAGCGGTGAATGGCAACGACCTGAATTCATACATAAACACGCGGTGACCTGAATGAAAACGCCTGCCCGTAGCGAACACATCGTCGCCGAGGAAAAGGCCCAGCTGGACTTCAGCCGGTCCATGAGTTACAGCGACTACCTGCACCTGGACGCGATCCTGGGCGCGCAACAGCCGCTCTCGCCCGACCACAACGAGATGCTGTTCATCATCCAGCACCAGACCAGCGAGTTGTGGATGAAGCTGATGTTGCACGAGTTGCGCGCCGCGATCCGTTGTGTTGCCGCCGACGAGCTGGGCAGCGCCTTCAAGATGCTGGCGCGTGTGAGCAAGATCATGGAGCAACTGGTGCACGCCTGGGACGTGCTGGCCACCATGACGCCGCCCGAATACAGCGCCATTCGCCCTTATCTGGCCAACTCCAGTGGCTTCCAGAGCGCCCAGTATCGCTGCATTGAATTTGCCCTCGGCAACAAGAACGCCGCCATGCTCAAACCGCACCAGCATCGGCCCGACCTGCTGGCCATGGTGCAGGCGGCGTACACCGCGCCCTCCCTGTACGACGAGGCTCTGCGCCTGCTGGCGCGGCGCGGGATCGCGGTGCCGGCCAGCCACACCCAGCGCGACTGGTCTCAACCCTACACGGCCAGCGAAGGTGTGGTCGAAGCCTGGCTGGTGGCCTACCGCAACCCCAAAGCGCATTGGGATCTGTACCAGCTCGGCGAAGAACTGACCGACCTCGAAGACGCCTTCCGCCTGTGGCGCTTTCGGCATGTGACGACGGTCGAGCGCGTCATCGGTTTCAAGCGCGGCACCGGCGGCACCGGCGGCGTGAGTTACCTGCGCAAGATGCTCGACGTGGTGCTATTCCCGGAGATCTGGTCGCTTCGCACAGAGTTGTAATGCCGACTGAAAAATATTTATTGAAGCCTTCAAAACCGTTGATACGCCTGGCTTTAATGCTGCGATTACTATAGCAATTGGGTGGCATTCAGAGGGCAAAAAAGGTAAAATCGAGGCCTCTAAACCACCAGGATCAGGCATGACAGCACAGGTATCCAACAGGCTGCAATTTCAAGGCAACCTCTTCGTCGTCGTGGATGCCAGCGATGGCGACTTGTTCGATCCCGGGCAGCATGGTTTCACGCCGATATCGCTTTCCACGGCGTGCCATCGGGGCTTCATCTGCGCGTACGCGATCGAAGCCGATCGCCTGCTTTTGCAGAATCTTGAAATCTCGCACGGCGTGCGAGACCCCAAGACCAGCGTGAGAGCGCTGCTCCCGCTGCCGGAATTTCACGGCGTCTCTGCCCGATTGGATTACCGGCAAGATGCGGATCGCGGTTCTCAGGACTGCTACGGAAAGTATGACGGTCTCGGGCTTCCCCTCGCTTACTCCGGCTCCGTGTTGATCTCGCGCAACAGCAACGACCAATATGAGCCGCGCTTCATGGGTTATGACAGGGCATGGGACTACGACACCACCTTGATGATCAGTTTCAGCGACGGCAGTGTGGGATCGGTCCGTGACTGTTCAGCGCAGATACGAACGTTTATCGACCGTTACATGGTGGACGACTGGGTGGACCCGGAACAGCGGCGCAATGCACGCCGCTATATTGGTCGCCAGTTTGGCAAGGGCTTCGCGCTGTATCCGGGTGGTGCCTAGCGGCTTTGTGGCCTGGCATGTGGTGCACGTCCGCTTTATCGGACCACACAGGCAGTACGACGCAATCGACGCGCAGACTATTCGAATTGCAGTGGAGTCATCATCGAAATCAAACCGGACAAGACCAAGGCCGACTACAAGGCTGCCCTGAAAGCTGTCGAGTCACTGATGAACGCCAAGGCACATACACCGGACGTCGACCGGCAGGGCGTGCTGTTGACGCTGATCAAGGCTTACGAGCGGCCGCACTTTCCGATGGACTTGCCCGACGCGGTGGAAGCAATCAAGTTCCGTATGGTGCAGCAGGGATTGACTGCCAAGGACCTGGAACCGCTGATCGGGAGCAGCAGCCGCATGTACGGGGTGCTCAGCCGCCAACGGGGTCTGCCGCTGGCGATGATCCAGAGGCTGCATACAGGTCTTGGCATCCCCGCCGGGAGCCTGCTCAAGCAACGCATTACGGCAGCGGTGGTGGGCTGAGTCGGCGTCGCGCTACCGGGGCAGCGCAAGATGCCCGACGTGGTGCTGTTCCCGGAGATCTGGTCGCTGCGAACGGAGTTGTAAACTGAGAGTCAACCGAGGGAATTCACATGAACTTCACACTGGAATGCGAACGCGAAGAAGATGGCCGCTGGCTCGCCGAAGTGGTAGAGCTGCCGGGGGCACTTGCTTACGGTACATCGGCCAACCAGGCAATGGCCAAGGCCGACGTTGTTGCATTGCGGGTGCTGGCAGAGCGTCTGGAAAACGAAGAAGTTGACCCGATCAATATCCATATTTCCATACCGCTCGCTGCATGAGCCGGTGGCCTTCCTCGAAGGCAAGACGGGTGTTCGCGTAGGGCGTTGTCGGAAAATTTAACATGCGCACTGTTGCACCCGTTTCCCCCGGTGAGATGCTGGAAGAAGAATTCCTGAAGCCGCTCAGCCTGACCAAATACCGGCTGGCCAAGGATATCGACGTTCCACCGCAACGCATTGGCGATATCGTCGCGGGAAAGCGTTCCATCACGGCAGATACCGACCTCAGGCTGTGCCGCTACTTCGGCCTGAGTGATGGCTGGTGGCTGCGCGGCCAGGCCAACTACGACACGGCGATTGCGCGGGAAACAATGGGTGACACGTTATCCCAAATTTCCCGCTGCACATTGCTGGCCGCCTGACACACCGGTTATTGAACAGTACCAGGTACACGGCCCGTTCCGAACGCAAGACGCCCTGGCCCGCAAGGTTGGAACTTGAAAAGGTCATCGCTAAAGCCGCCAAAAGTGCTGCTACCCAATCGTCGGTGACCAGCGCGCGCGCAGTGGCTGAGCATGGTGGGCGAGTGCTTGGCGCAGACCACGGGTTGACCGTTCGCGGCGGCGGAGAAAATGAACCACAGTATGGATCAGGCACCGCTGGTTCGCGGCTCTTTCCAGCACTAGCGCCAAGCCTACCCGGCAGGCTCCATCGCCGCATGTACCCGAAGCGCCGCATACGCGTCATTGGCCGCATACACCAGTTGCGACTCCGTCAGCCGGGGATTGGCCCAGTTGGAGGTGGTGGCCTTGCGCGACTTGATGAAGCGCCGATTGAACACCACGGCCACGGCACCCTTGACGCCAATGTCGCGCCGGTAGCCGTCGCGCCAGAAAGCGGTGTTCAGATCCAGTACCGCCGCCGGCTCGACGCCCAGTTTGCTGATGATGCGACGCCGGTCGTCGCCCAGGCCGAAGCCGACCTTGGTGATGGCAGTGGACGACAGCAACTGCGCCACCACGGCGCGGCACCGCGCATCAGACAACTGGAACACCCAGGCCTGTTGCGCGGTGGCAAGCTGCACCACATGCGGACCGTCGGAGACCTCGTGGCGCGCGAAGGTCGGTTTCGATTCCGTGTCAAAGCCCAGCACTGCCACAGCGGCCAACGCGGCCAGAGCCAACTCGGCGCGCGCCGCGTCGGCGACCAGTGTGATCTGCTCGATCGCCAGCCGCTCAAATGGCTCCAGCAAGGCAATCTGTTCGCGCGATGGCGTCTCGAAGCGTTCCATCAGCTGGCCGGCGGCAACGGCAGATACCACCCAACCGCGCTCATTTTTCTGCCAATGCCTTGTTCAGCAAGGCCAGCAGCGCCGGGGCGTCGGGCTGCACCTCACCGGCAAACCCGCCCACGACCCGGCCCCTGCGGTCCACCACATACTTGTGGAAGTTCCAGCCCGGCGCCTTGCCGCTGGCCCGGGCGAGCGCGAGAAACAGCGGGTTGGCATCCTTGCCGACCACGGAGCTCTTGGCAAACATCGGAAATCTGACGGCGTAGGTGTTGAAACAGAATTCGGCAATCTGCTTCGCGGTCCCGGGTTCCTGTTGGCCAAAGTCGTTCGACGGAAAGCCCAGCACCACCAGGCCGCGCGCGCCGAGTTGACCGTACAGGCGCTCAAGCCCTTCGTACTGGTTGGTGAATCCGCAATAACTCGCGGTATTGACCACCAGCACTACCTTGCCGGCAAACTGGCACAGATCCTGTGATACATCGTCCTGCAGTCGTTTGAACCGGTGTTGCAAGACGGCAGGGCAGGCTGACGCTGGCGCCGCCACGGGCGCGGTCGTCTGAGCGTGTACGCCCTGCACCATCGCACACTGGACAAACAACAACAAGGCAGCGGCGCCCACCAGCCAGGCGCGGCGTGTCCCTGGTCTCCGCGTCAGAAACTTGGGGAAAGGTTAACTGAAAGAAACTAACGTGAAATGAATGACGGCAATATTGCGGAATTCCCTGCCACGCGTTACCAACAACCCCCACAAT
>JAJAZK010000612.1 GCA_026785765.1 Rhodoferax sp.
GCGCATCCTGGGGGGCGGGGTGGCGCCGGGGCAGCAGGCGGCGGTGATCAACGGCCTGCGGGTGTATAATGAAACGATTTGCGAAAACACCGCGGCGGCGGATGTGATGCGCGTTGTTTCCAACAAGGTGCACGTGGCCGACAAGACCCATCTGGTCGACATAGTCGGCACCGGCGGGGACGGCTCGCACACGTTCAACATCTCGACCTGCTCGATGTTTGTAGCCGCTGCCGCCGGGGCCAAGGTCAGCAAACACGGTAATCGGGGGGTCAGCAGCAAAAGCGGCAGTGCCGACGTGATGGAGGCGCTGGGCATCAACATCAACCTGTCGCCAGAGCGAATAGCCCAGTGCATCGCCGAGGTGGGCGTCGGATTCATGTTCGCGCCGAATCACCATCCGGCGATGAAGAACGTGGCGCCGGTGCGCAAGGAGCTTGGCATCAAGACCATCTTCAACCTGCTCGGTCCCCTGACCAATCCGGCCGGTGCGCCGAATATCCTGATGGGTGTGTTCCATCCCGATCTGGTGGGAATCCAGGTGCGTGCATTGCAGCGCCTGGGCACGGAACATGCGGTGGTGGTGTATGGCAAGGACGGCATGGACGAGGTCAGTCTGGGCGCCACCACCATGGTGGGTGAGTTGCGCAACGGCGAAATCACCGAATACGAAATGCACCCGGAGGACTTCGGCATGGTGATGGCGAGCAACCGCGTGCTCAAGGTGGAAAACCCCGAGCAGTCCAAGGCGATGCTGCTGTCGGTGCTGGACAACCAGCCGGGCGCCGCCAAGGATATCGTCATTCTCAATGCCGGCGCCGCCCTGTATGCGGCCAATGTCTGTGAATCGATGAAGGATGGTTTTGTGCTGGCGCGCAAGGCGATCGAGTCGGGCGCCGCCAAGGCCAAGCTGGAACAGCTGGTGGCGGCGACGAACCGGGGCGGCGCCTAAGCGCCTGTCCGGCGACTGTGCCGCTCAGGCGCTTACCACCGCTCCGGCGCGGGCGTCCAGGCCGACGTAGACCGTCTCGCCGGTTTTGAGGTCGCGGTCCACATCGGTGTCGATGACCAGCATGTCGCCGAATTCGGTCTTGACGTTGTGTTCCAGGTGCGTGCCGAGGTAGGCGGACTTGCCCAGACTGCCCTGGATATGGGGCGTGGCCGGTGCACTGCGGTGTAGGGTCAGGCGCTGCGGGCGCACCGCGAACAGTGCCTGGCCGCTGACGTTGCTGCCTTGCAGCGGCAGGCGCAGTGCGCCAGCCACAAACACCTGTTCGCCGCGATCATTGACCACCTGGCCGGTGATCAGGTTTGCGTCGCCGATGAAGTCGGCCAGAAAACGGTCCGCCGGGCGCTCGTACAGCTCACGCGGCGTGCCGATCTGCGCGATGCGTGCGTTGGACATCACGATCACCCGGTCCGACACCGCCAGCGCTTCCGACTGGTCGTGCGTCACGTACACCACAGTCAGCCCGAGCGACTGCTGCAGGGCGCGGATGTCGTCGCGCACCTTGCGTCGCAGCTTGGCATCCAGATTCGACAGCGGCTCGTCGAACAGCAGCACCTGCGGCTCCAGCACCAGCGCCCGCGCCACTGCCACCCGCTGCTGCTGGCCACCGGAGAGTTCGGACGGCAGGCGCACCTCCAGCTCCGACAGGCCGACCAGCGCCAGCTTGGTGCGCGCCTGCTCGCGTGCCGGTTCCTTGCGCATGCCACCGGCCTGCAAACCGTAGGCGACGTTGTCGATCACGTTGAGGTGCGGAAACAGGGCGTAGGACTGGAACACCATGCTCACGTCGCGCTCCGACGCTGCCAGCCGGGTCACGTCCTTGCCGCCGATCAGGACGCGCCCGCCGCTGGCCGAGTCGAGCCCGGCGATCATGCGCAGCGTGGTCGTCTTGCCGCAGCCCGAGGGCCCCAGCAAGGTCACCAGAGTCCCGGCCTCGACCGTGAAACTGACCGAGTCGACCGCCGTGAAGTCGCCGAACTTCTTGCTGACGTTTTCGAACACGACATTGGCTGCCTGCACTGCCATCAATGTGCTCCTGGTAATAGATCGCCTGGGTTGTTGCTGCGCCGGCCAAGTTTGCGTTCGCCAACGCCGACCTTGATCAGGACGATCACCAGCAACATGAAGATGATCAGCAGCGTGGAGTAGGCAATTGCCAGCGCGTATTCGCCGACCTCCACGCGGCCCACAATGTAGGCGGTGGCCATGTTGTACTTGGCGCTGACCAGGAAAATGACGGCGCTGACTGCCGTCATTGCGTGCACAAAGCTGAACACCAGCGTGGCCACGATGGCCGGGCGCAGCAGCGGCAGGATGATGCGGCGCAAGGTGTAGGCACTACCGGCACGCAGCGTCAGCGAGGCCTCGTCCAGGCTCTTGTCGAGCTGGCTGAGTGCGGCCATGCCGGCGCGCACCCCCACCGGCATGTTGCGGAACACGAAGCAGATCACCAGGATCAGGCCGGTGCCGGTGAGCTCGAACGGCGGCACGTTGAAGGCCACGATGTAGGCGATGCCGATTACGGTGCCGGGAATCGCAAAACTCAGCATGGTCATGAACTCGAAACTGCGCCGCCCGGCAAACTGCTGGCGCGCCACCACGTAGGCGGTGAGCAGGCCGATCGCCGTCGTCAGCGGCGCTGCGATGGCCGACACCACCACCGTGGTGAAGAAGCTGTCCCAGGCCGAGCCGGTCCAGTTGACGCCGCGCTCGCCCCATTCGACCAGAAACCCGGTGCGGAAATGCGCCAGCGTCGGCTCGAAGTCGCCGCGGCCGATGTCCAGCACAAAACCACCAATCAGGATCAGCAGGTACAAGGCGGCGGTAAAGAAGGCCCAGGGCAGGGCGGTGGCGTAACAGAGCGCCGACACCCGTTTCGGCAGCGGCGTGGGCAGGCCCGCATCACCCTTGCCGGTCACCGTGACGTAAGAGGCCTTGCCAAGCCAGCGTTGCTGCAGCCAGAACGCACCCAGGGTGAACACCAGCAGGATCAGGGCCAGGATGGCGGCCCGCCCCGGGTCGTTCTGGGCCCCCGCCACGGCAAAGAAGATCTTGGTGGACAGCACCTCGAAATTGCCGCCCAGCACCAGCGGGTTGCCGAAATCGGCCAGGCTCTCCACGAACCCGAGCAGGCAGGTGTTCGCTACCCCGGGGCGCAGCAGCGGCCAGGTCACCGTCTTGAAGGTGTACCAGTGTGTCGCACGCAGGGTCTGCGAGGCTTCCTCCAGCGTCGGGCTTACCCCCTGTATGACGCCCAGCATGATCATGAAGGCGAGCGGAGTCTGCGACAACAACTGCGAGATCAGCACCCCGGGCAGGCCGTAAATCCAGCGCGAGGGCTCGATGCCGAACCAGGTCTCCAGCCACACCGTGACCATGCCGGTGCGTCCAAACAACACAATGATGGCCAGGGCGATCACAAACGGCGGCGTGATGATGGGCAGGATCGACAACACCTGCAGGCTGCGCCGCCAGCGAAATCCGGACCGCAGTGCCAGCAGGGCGAAGGCCAGCCCGAGCAGCGTGCTCAACACCCCTGCCAGTACGGCCAGCAACAGCGAGTTCCAGGCCACTCCACAACTGGTGCCGCTGATCAGGCAGCCCAGGCCCCAGATATCAGAGGCGGTGAGGCGCTCCCAGGCCAGCGCCAGGTCCAGCTCGCCGCTCTGGTTGGTGAAGGCCGACACCAACACCCGCGCCACCGGAAAAAACACGAACAGCCCGACCAGCAGCCCGATGCTCCACACCGCACCGGAGATAAAACCGTCGCCGCGGAACTTGCCCATCGCTGCGATGCCCTGCGACAGCAGCAACGTGAACACGCCCAGTGTCAGGAAGCCGCCGGCTCCCAATCCCGGCTGGCCATCACGCACCGGCCCGAAGACGGCAAACCAGGCCCAGTCGAGCCCACGCATGCCAACCGCAAACCCCTGCAACAGGACCCAGACCAGACCGAACAAGGCGCCAGCCGTGATGACGCGACCACGCCAGATGTTGTCGGTCGGCATGCGCCAGCCCACCAGCACCACCAGCCATCCGAGCACGGTCGGGGCCAGCCACCAGCGCCCGCCGCTCCAGGCCAGCGCCAGCGCCGAACCCTCGATACGCTCGCCGTACCAGGGCGTGGCAAGCAAAGCCAGCGCGGCGAGTGCCAGCAGTACCGGAATGGTGAAATTGAAACGAACCCTGCGGCCAGCAGACGCCGGGAGGGCCGGAACCGGGATTGCCATCAGGGCTTATCCCGGTTGGCCGCTTGCCTGGATCACTTCGGCAGTACCTTGACTTCCTTGTCCCACTTGGACAGCAAGCGGATGCGTTCTGCCGAGGATCCGTACTTCTTGAAGTCGTAGTTGATGAGCTTGATGTCCTTGAGCTTGGGAGCTTCGGGCGGCGTGGCGGCGTTCTTGTTGGATGGCACCTGGAACGAGCGTGCGTTTGCACCCAGGATCTGGATCTGCGCACCCAGCGCGAAGTCGACCCATTTCTTGGCGTTTTCCAGATTGCGCGCGCCCTTGACAATACTCATCGAGCCGATCTCGTAACCGGTGCCTTCGCAGGGCGCGACGACAACCAATGGGGCCCCGGTGATGGCCTGTGACACACCGTCGTGCATGAAGGTGATGCCGACAATCGACTCGCCCACCGCAGCGGCCCGCGCTGGCGCGGCACCCGATTTGGTGTACTGGTTGACGTTGCGGTGCAGGGCCTTCATGTAGTCAAAGGCCTTGTCCTCACCCATCAACTGCACCATGGTGGCAAGCATGGTGTAGGCGGTGCCCGACGAGTTCGGGTCGGCCACCTGAATTTCGCCCTTGAACGCGGGTTTGACGAGATCAGCCCAGCACTTGGGCGCTGGAATGCCCTTTTTCTCCAGCGCCGGCTTGTTGTAACTGAAGCCCAGCGCGCCGGAGTAGATTCCGACGGTCTTGTAGCCGGATTGTTCGGCCTGGCGCACCGCCCAGTCCTGCAACTGGGGCAGCATGGGCGACTTGTAGGCTTGGGTCAGGTTCTCTTCCGCCGCCTGCAGATGCGGGTCGCCAGTGCCACCCCACCAGATGTCACCCTTGGGATTGGCGGCCTCGGCCTTGATCTGTGCGTAGACCTCGCCGCTGCTTTTGCGCGTCATCGAGACCTTGATGCCGGTGGTCTTTTCGAACACCGCGACCATAGGGCGGCACCATTCCTCCTGAACACTGCAGTACACCACCAGTTCGCCAGCGGCATAGGCATTGGTGGAAAAGGCGCCAGTGGCAGCCAGCGCCAGCGACAGGGACAGTGCGCGGCGGGTGAGGCGGTTCATGATGAGTCTCCTTTTTTGAAAAACGGTCAGTATCGTGTGACGCCATGGTTTCAATTGCGTGACGCCAGCTTAACAACTACGGCATCAAAGGGATACTAGTTAAAACACTTAGCTGAGTCGCCAGCGCCGCGTTGGTCGCGAGGATCTGGTTGCCCACGCGCAGGCCACCATCGGCCCAGAAATCGTTCACCTGGCCGCCGGCCTCGGTGACCAACAACAGGCCGGCCGCCACATCCCAGGCATTGATATGGGGTTCGGCGTAGCCTTCGGTCCGCCCAGCTGCTACATAGGCGAGACCAAGTGAGCCCGAGCCGGCGCGGCGCACCGAACAGCCGGCATGGGCGGCCTTGCCCGCCATGTCGAGGTAGGTCGCGACCGGGATGCGCGTGGACCAACCGACCTCAACCGTGGCAGCCGTCAGTTCGCCCACAGTGCTGACCCGCATCCGTTTGCCGTTGAGCCAGGCACCGCGTCCTAGTTGGGCAATGTACAACTCGTCGTGCATCGGTTCGTAGATCGCTCCGGCGACGACCTGCCGGTCCACCATCAGGCCCAGCGAGATGCAGAAGTGCGGAATCTGGCGCGCGAAGTTGGCCGTGCCGTCGATCGGGTCGACGATCCACAGGCGCGCAGCGTCCAGCGCACCGCCGGCTTCTTCGCCCAGCACGCCATCGCCGGGGAAGTGTCTGGCGATCTGGTCGCGCACGAATTGCTCCACCGCACCGTCGGTCTCGGTCAGATAGTCCTGCTGTCCCTTGAGTGAATACGCGGGTCGTTCGGGGGCGTCAAAGGCGCTGCGCATCAACGCGCCCGCGTCGCGAACAATGGCTTCAAGCGCAGGCATCAAGTCGGTCATGGGAATCCTGGTGGGGTTGGTCGTAGTTGCGCTGTCAGCGCAACATCCATTCGTGCGCCGGGTCGTTTCTGAACACCCACAGGCGTTTCGGACCCGCCATCACGTTGAGGTAATACAGGTCATAACCGTGCGGTGCCACGACCGGGTGGTAACCGCGCGGCACCATGACTACGTCGTGGTCTTCGACCGCGCACGCTTCGTCTATGCTGCGGTCGTCGGTGTAGACGCGCTGAAACGCGAAACCCTGCGCCGGGTTCAGCCGGTGGTAATAGGTTTCCTCCAGCTGCGTCTCGGTTGGTGGTGTTTCGCTGTCGTGTTTGTGCGGCGGGTAACTAGACGAATGCCCGGCCGGAGTCAGCACTTCCACCACCAGCAGGTGTTCTGCCCCCGGATCGTCGTGCGGCAGGATGTCGCAAATAGTGCGGGTGTTGCTGCCTTTGCCGCGCACGCTGCGCCGCGTGGCCGCCGGTCTATCAGACGCAGCGGGTGCGACGCGCCGCTGCCTGGCGCACTGCACAGTGCCAGCTCGGCCGCCCGCAGGGCGTGCACCGAGACGCGTTTGCCGGGCGGAACATAGATGGCAGCGGGAGACACTGGCTCAAAAACGTTGTTGCGGCTACCCAGATTGGGAAAGGCCTGACCGTCAACCTCGATGTCGACGGTGCCGCTGAGTACCACCAGGCACAACTCGCGCGCACCGGTGTGCACTGTCTCCGTCTCTGCAGCCTGCAGGCGAATCGCCCGGAAACCGACATGGGTCCAGCCGGCACGTTCTGGTGTGATGTTGACGATTTCACGTCCCGTGGGCGCCGCCCTGGCGAGCAGACGGCTGGTCATGGCGCCGCTTTCGGGGTCTGGTCGAGGCTGTCAACGATGCGCCGCAGCGTCTGGTAACCGATGCTGGCGCAACGGTAACTTGGCGCGACGGCGGGGTCCTGCTCGGCCTCCACCACCAGCCAGCCCTGGTAGTCGGCCGCGTGCAGGGTGGACAGGACGGCGTCGAAGTTGATGGCTCCATCACCTGGCACCGTGAAAGTGCCGTTGAGTACGCCCGTCAGGAAGCTCCAGCCGTCGTTGCGCGCCTGATGGATGACCTGCGGCCTTACATCCTTGCAGTGCACATGCACGACTCGCGCCAGATGGCGCTGGAGCAGCGCCACCACGTCGGTCGCACCGCCGTACCAGGCGTGGCCGGTGTCGAACAGCAGACCGACCAAGGCAGGCTCGGTGACCGCCATCAGATGGTCGATGTCCTCGGGCGACTCGACATAGGCACCCATATGGTGGTGGTAGGCCAGGGTGATGCCCCAGGTCTGTTGCAGGTGCGCGCCAAAGGCGTTGAGTTTTTGCCCATAGGCCAGCCACTGCGCGGCGTCGCGAAAGCGCGGCCGGCGTGACAACGCAGTGTCGATCTGCCCCTGGATGGTATCGGCGCATTCACCATACACCACCACCTTGGACCCATTGAACTGCAGTTTGTACATGTGCGCCTCACAGCGCGCAATCTCCGCCGCCACGCTGTCCTGGCCCAGAAAGCCGGAGTACCAGCCCGACACGCAGGCCAGATTGAACTCGGCCAGCTTGGCCTTCAGCGCGGCCGGATCCTGGGGGAATTTGTTGCCCAGCTCAAAGCCGGCGTAACCGATCTCGCGGCCTTCCGACAGCGCCGTCTCCAGCAAAGTGTCGCCCCCCAGCGAGGGCAGATCGTCGTTCATCCAACCGATCGGATTGATGCCAATTTTCACGTTCCAGGTCATCGCTTCTGGTCCTTCCGGGCTGCCGTGTAGGCAGCAAATGCGGCTTGTACTTCGCTGCGCTGCGACACCTCGGGAATGGCAACGTCCCACCAGCAACCGCCGTCTTCGGTGGTGCGGGTGTGGGTGGTGTTGATCACGATCACCTGCGTCTTGCGTGCAGCGCGCGCCGCAAGCAGTGCCTCGCGCAATTGTGCAAGGTCGTCCACATGAACGGCATCGGCGCCCAGGCTGCGCGCGTGCATGGCGAAGTCGATGGCGGGCAGCGCACCGCCGTTGTCCACGCAGTCGTCCAGCAGGTTGTTGAAGCGCGGGCTGCCGCTGGCCAGCTGCAGGCGTTGTATGCAGCCGTAACCGCGGTTGTCCAGCACCACGACGATAAGTTTCCTGCCGAGCATTACCGAAGTGGCAAGTTCGGAGTTCATCATCAGGTAGGAGCCGTCCCCCACCATCACGATCACCTCCTGCTGTGCGCGCGCCATCTTCACGCCCAGACCACCAGCGATCTCGTACCCCATGCAGGAGTAGCCGTATTCGACGTGGTAGTTGCCCGGTGCCCCGGCGCGCCACAGCTTGTGCAGCTCTGCGGGCAGGGTGCCGGCAGCACACACCACGACATCGTTGGCTGCGCTGTCGGCGCACGAATCGCGCACTGCGCCGATCACGTCGGCGTCGTACGGCAAATCCCCGCTGGGAGGTGAGGAAGTGGTCAGCTCGGTGACGCGCTGCATCCATGCGGTGGATTGTTGGTGCGCCAACGCCGTCCAGCCAGCGTCGGCCTGCCAGCCGACCAGCAGTGGCGCCAGTTGCTGCAAGGCCGTGCGCGCGTCGGCGATCAGGGTCA
The DNA here is from genome assembly GCA_026785765.1 of Rhodoferax sp. Taxonomy (GTDB): domain Bacteria; phylum Pseudomonadota; class Gammaproteobacteria; order Burkholderiales; family Burkholderiaceae_C; genus CAISIP01. The sequence goes on from JAJAZK010000612.1 coordinate 8,761, forward strand.
CTCCACCGGCCTTGGCGGCGTCCGCTGCCTGCACATTGAGCCCAAGCACCTGCGCCTGTGGGAACAGGCTGTGTGAACCGGTGCTGAAGTCCTGCAAGCGGCTGCCGATGGCCAGTACCAGGTCAGCTTGCCGCGCCAGGGTGTTCGCCGCCGGTGAGCCTGTGACTCCGATCGCGCCCAGGTGCAGCGGGTGGTCCCAGCGCAGGCTGCTTTTGCCAGCCTGCGTCTCGGTCACCGGTATGCCATGGGTCTGCGCGAAGGCCTGCAATTCGGCCCAGGCCTGGCTGTACAGAACGCCGCCGCCGGCAATGATGATGGGGCGTCGGGCGCTGCGCAGCAACGCGGCGGCGCGCTGCAGTTCGAAAGCGTCGGCGGGCGGGCGCCGGAATTGAACGGTGGGCGGATGCAGGAATGTGTCAGGGCAGTCAAATGCATGGGTTTGCACATCCTGCGGCAAGGCCAGACAGACCGGCCCGCAAAGCGCGGGATCGGTCATGACGGCGATGGCGCGCGGCAGCGCCGTCAGAATCTGTTCGGCCCGGGTGATCCGGTCAAAGTAACGCGTGACCGGTCGAAACGCGTCATTGGCACTGGTGTCACCTTGGGAGCAGCCCTCCAGTTGCTGCAGCACCGGGTCTGGCGCACGCGAGGCGAACACATCACCAGGCAACAACAACACCGGCAGGCGGTTCACGTGGGCCAATGCAGCGGCCGTCAGCAAATTGGTGGCGCCCGGTCCGATCGAGGTGGTGACGGCCATCGCGCGCTGGCGAAAACTCGCCTTGGCAAAGGCAATGGCGGCGTGCGCCATTGCCTGCTCGTTATGCGCGCGCCAGGTCGGCAGGTGCGAGCGCTCGGCCGCCAGCGCTTCGCCGAGTCCGGCCACATTGCCGTGTCCGAAAATGGCAAAGACACCGGCCAGATACGGCAACACACTGCCGTCGGCCAGTTCCACCTTTAAAGCGGCCATGTGCTTTACCAGTGCCTGGGCCATGGTAAGTCGCTGGATGGTCATGCGATTGCACCCTGTTGCCTGCTTGTTGGCGGTGCGGCCGGGCCGCTGCGGTCTGCCCTGGTGCGCCAGGCCTGTACCAGCTCCGCAAAATTGTCGGCCACCGTCTGCACCAGCGTTGCGTCGTCGATACTGGCCGCGAGCCAGCGCCGCGCGGGCTCGGCCCACAGACTGCGGCCGACCATGAATCCCTTGACTACGGGATTGTGGGCCTGCGAGAAACTTTCGGCCAGTGCCCGCAATGGTTGGTTCAACCCGAGGATGACGACACCGCGGCACAACGGGTCGCGCGCCGCGACCAATGTGGCGAGCGCCTCCCAGGCTGCGGTCTGCATCGGCGCCAGTTTCCACCATTCCGGCTGGATGCCCAGGTTGTACAGGCGTTGCACGGAGCGGATGACGTCGGTGTCCGCGTGCCCCGCCACGGCACGGTCCGGCGGCAGGATGATTTCCAGCAACAGCTCATGGCCGCTGGCGCGGGTGGCTTGCCAGAGCTCCAGCAGTTTCTGTTCCTGCGCCAGACGCAGATCGACCAGGTCGTCCGGGTGGTAGTGCACCAGGCACTTGACCACCTGCTCGGCAGGCCAGCGCACCAGCGTGCTGCCAATACTCAATGTGCCGTCAAAACGCAGTGGCCGCGACCCTGGCAGTTCCACCGGTCTACCCACCCACCACCCGCGTCCGGTTGCTGCGGCCAGCGCGTCGCCGCCATAACGTCCCCCGTCAATCAAAACACCGACTTGTCCCTGCAACTGGAGTTGCTGCGTCGTCTGCTCCACACTGCGCAGCAACAGATGCTTGAGTTGTTGGATGCGCTGTTCCGCCGCCCCGGTCTCGCGCGCCAGGTCGAAAAACTGGCTGCGGTGGTCGAACGCCATGACGTACAGCGGCTCCCAGCGTGGCCGCGCGGCGCTGACCCGGTGCAGGTGGGCCAACCGGTGGTCGGCCTCGACGCGCGCGCTGCGCTGCCCGCCAAACCAATGCTGCAGTTCGGCCGGTGTCGGCATGGCCGGGGCACAGGCATGGCGCGACACGACAATGGCACCACAGGCGTTGGCCAGTCGGGCCGCCTGTACAAACCCCTTGCCCTGCAGCAAACCAGTCATCAGGCCAGCCGCAAACGCATCACCCGCACCCAGCACGTTCATGACTTCGACCGGTTCGCCCGGCACGGTCAAGGCATCAGCGAGGCGTTCTGGCACTGGGCCGGGAATAAAGCAACAGCCGGCAGCACCCAGTTTCACCACCAGCGTAGCTGCGCTGATCTTGCGCACCGCACGCAGCGAGGCCAGCAGGTCGCCTGCAACGCCGCCGGCGATCCGAAACTCTTCCTCGGTGCCGATTAGCAAATCGAACTCCGGCAACACCTCCTGCAGTTGGACTGTAACTGCGGCGCTGGCCACAAAACGTCTGGCACCTTCGCCGCGGCCGGTTAGGCCCCACAGGACCGGGCGGTAGTCGATGTCGAGCACCCGCAACACCTGGTGCCGCGCCGCATAGGCGAGCGCCTGGCGGCTGGCGCTGCGAACACCTGGGGCGCTGAGATGGGTGCCGGTGATCAGCAGGGCGCGGCAGTCGGCGATGAACACTTCGCTGATCAACGCGGCGTCGAGAGCCATGTCGGCACAGTTTTCACGGTAGAACAACAGCGGGAAGGTGTCGCGGTCCTTCAGCCCAAGCAGCACCAGGCCCGTCAGGCGCTGCGGGTCGATCTGCACTTGAGAGACATCACAGCCTTCGCGCTGCAATGTTTCCGTCAGGAATCGGCCCATCTGCTCGTCACCGACGCGCGACAGCATGGCGCTGCGCAGTCCCAGGCGTGCCGCTCCAAAAGCGATGTTCGCAGAACTCCCGCCCAGGTATTTGGCGAACGAGGACACGTCCTCCAGCCGGGCGCCAACCTGTTGCGCATACAGGTCCACGGCCAGGCGGCCAAGGCAGGCCAGGTCGATTGGCCTCGCGTGTGAGTGTTCGAGTGATTGCATGGGTATACGGGGTGTGGCGGCGATGGTGCCACAAAAGCAATATTCTCGGCTTTCGCTCGCTCACCAACATCCTGTGTCTGGGGCAGAGTCTGGTTCATCGCCCTGGCGTATCGGTCCAGGCTGATGCAGGCGTGGCGCGC